>JAITHM010000009.1 GCA_031279965.1 Spirochaetaceae bacterium | reverse complement strand
GGCCGCGCTCCGCCCGGCTTCCATGGAGGTGGATTTTAGCGTTTTCATAAAGGTCTCCTTATTTCAAACTAAGTTTTCAGTGTAATATACCACGGCTCAAGCGGTTTGTCAAGCGGGCGGCGGCGGGCGCTTCGCGCCGCCGGCGGGCAGCCCGTTTCCGGCCATCCCCCGAAATCCGAAATCCGAAATCTCAACCGGACGCGCTCGCCGGCTCACGCGCCGCTCAGCCGGGAAAGGCCGTGCGAAGCAGAACCCGCGCAAGGGATAGAAGCGGAAAGCCCGCAGCCCCGCGAAACGGGGCGAGGACTTGCAGCGGATAGCCCGGTCTGCCTGCCAAAGGCAGGCGGATGCGCACTATTGACAATTCTAGGCATCATTCTTAAGGTAGTCAGGCATGGCATTACGTTTACTAATTCCTAAAGGGCGGATTTATGACAGCATTGCCCGACTCCTGAACGAGGCGGGTTTTCCGATACGTTCGGCAGAACGCACGTATCGTCCTGCGCTTGGTGTCGAATGGCTGGACGCAAAAATCATGAAGCCGCAAAATGTTGGTGAACTGCTTGAAATAGGCAGTCACGACGCTGGTTTTACAGGAATTGACTGGATACAAGAAAGCGGTGCACAGGTTGAGGAAGTGCTTGATCTTGGATTTGATCGTGTACGCATTGTGGCAGCGATTCCCTCCGAAGAAGATGAACAGCAACTTAAAAAACGCAAGATTGTTGTCGCAACCGAGTATGTGCGTCTGGCGGAAAATTACCTTAAAACCAACGGTTATGATTACCGTATAGTACGTACCTATGGCGCTACAGAAGTCTTTCCGCCGGACGACGCGGATATGATCATTGATAACACGGCATCTGGTCAGACGCTTCGGGAAAACGGACTTAAAATCATTGCAACGCTGCTTACATCATCAACACGTTTTTTTGCGTCACGGCAAGCACTCGCCTGTGCGGGGAAACGGCAGCAAATTGACGAACTGGGTATGCTCTTCCGGGCGGTGCTTGAAGGGCGCGGACGTGTAATGCTTGAGATGAATGCAGGCGCCGCTGATTACGAACGGCTGATTGCCGCGGTACCCGCTATGAGATTCCCAACAGTTATGCCGCTTCATTCTGGCGGCGGGGCAGCAGCAGGCTACGCAATAAAAATTGCTGTTCAACGTACTGAAGTCCCCGAGCTTTTACCGCGCCTTAAACAGCTTGGCGCAACTGATATAGTAGAATACGATCTTCGTAAGGTCATGCCTTGATTCACACAAGGCCGCGCATGAAGTTGAAGTTTTTACTCCTCGCGCTTATGTTCTGCGGTGCGCTTACCATAACACTGAGTGCAGTTGATTTTGCCGGCAATGAAGACGAGAAAACACTGGCATCAAAGCTTATTGACGCAATGAGCGATGAAGAAGCGCTCGCACAGACATTCATGTTTGGCTGGTATGAAGGGGTGGAAGCGCCTCTTCCGCTTATTGAAGAATGGATACGGCGGCGGCGGATTGGCGGCGTTAAAGTTTTTGGCAGAAACACAACGGACATTACCCGCCTTGCCCGTACAATTGGCAATTTCCAGCGGCTTGCACTGGGGCACGCCGCGCATATCCCGCTGTTTGTTGCTACTGACCAGGAAGGCGGGCTTGTCCAGCATGTCCGCGACGAGACTTCCCGCACACCGGGCGCGATGGCAATAGGCGCAGCGGGCTTTCCCGAAGATGCCTACCGCGCCGGTTTTTATATCGGACGGGAGCTTTCGCTGTTGGGCATCAATATGAATTTTGCCCCAACTGTCGATCTTTTTACAAACCACGATTCAATATTGATAGGCCCCCGGTCATTTGGAGACGATCCTGTTAAAACAGGTATTTTGGCGGCAGCTTTTGCGCGCGGGCAGTTGAGCGCCGGAATCATCCCTACAGCCAAGCATTTTCCCGGCCATGGTGATACGGCCCTCGATTCACACGGAGTACTGCCCCTCATCAATGCTGATTTTGACACACTCTGGGAGCGTGAACTTATTCCCTACCGGATGCTCATTAAAGAGCGAATTCCCGCTGTGATGAGCGGGCACATTGCCTTTCCCAACACAAAAGCAAAAAAAACGCCCGCCTCGCTTTCACCGTGGTTTATTGGCGAAGTGCTGCGGGAAAAACTCGGCTTTGACGGTCTGGTAATTACTGATGATCTGTGGATGAACGGAGCAACAATGAGCGCGGGTAGTTTGTCAGACGCGGCAAAACAAGCATTACTTGCCGGAAATGATATTATCATGATTTCGGAAACACCCATGCTTGATGCGCCGCTTTGGACTAATTTAACACGGTCGATGCGGGAAGACGGCGAATTCAAAAAACAGGTTCGCAGAGCGGCACAGAATGTGGTACGTGCCAAACTACGTCATTTACGAGGGAATCATGCCGTTCCCGTCATACCCGATACGGCGCGCCTTCGTTCTGGAATACCTGATCGGGATGGAGCCACGTTTTTTCAGGATTTGGCAGTACGGAGCGCTACAACAGTAATGAGCAAAGAAGGAGCATTCCCGCTCCCTGCCGCCCGGGCCGGCAGGGTTTTTCTACCTGGGCAAAATCTTGATTTTTTTAAGGCAGGCCGGTTTGCCTATCCAGGAGCACGCAGTTATTGGTATGAAGCGCCGGCCTCCGGTGAACTTATTGCAACAGCGCGGGACTCTGATACCATCATTTTTTATTTGAAAAGCAGTGAGGGGCTTGAAGTACTCCGTGCTCTTCAACCATTAGGCAAGCGGATTATTGTTCTTTCCGTACTTAGCCCTGTGCATCTTAAACAGCTTTCGTGGGTAGACGGTGCGGTCGCTGTGTATAGCGACTCGTACGAGTCGCTCGTTGCCGCATTTGCAGCGATTACCGGAACAGTTACCCCCACAGGAACGATACCATTTAAGTTTTAACCAGCCATTTCCTTCGCCGATAATAAAGCATGCCAGCCAAAAAACAGCCGCCTAATACCCAGCGGGCAGTTGCCCTTGCTGTTGTGCTTTTTTTTCTGCTTTTGCTGATGGTGCTTGGATCTCGCAGGAGTTCAGGCGGAACCGCCACGAGCCGCTTTACGCTGACGCTCCCTTCGTTTTTTACTAGTCCGGAACCAGCCGTCGAACCGGAACCGGCCCCAAAAGCACGCCCATCGGAATTGCCGCAGCGGGGCGGCTCCAACGAAAATAGTACAGACGAGACTAGCGGTGATGGCAGTACTGGCGGCCCCAGTATCACCGGCACCGGCAAGAACGGTGATACCGGGAAAAACTCAGGTGGAAACAGTGCCGGCGGAAACGCGGGATCTGTAGCTGCCGGAACATTGCCGGACAGCCGCGAACAGCCGCGTTCCAGCACCGGCACACAACAAAATGACCGCGCCGGCCTTGTCCTCCCTGCCGTCCCTGTACCGCCGGTATTGTCCGGCACAGCGGGAAACGGCGCAAGCGGCAATGTCCGCACGACCATTTATGTGGAGGCCGCAGTGCCGCAAACGGTGGCACTCAGGATAGATCTGCGCGCGGAAATCTCATTTGAACAACTTCCCGGTGAATATTTTATCGCCGCCATTACCGAGTTAGATCCTCCTGTATCCCGGATACGGCGGGTCAGACTGCGCCTTACCCGGCCGGATGAACGCATCCGCACCGGCATGAACGCATCAGTCCGGTTTATCATCGCAGGCGAAACGCTGATCTTCGATAATGGAACCGCCCGTGTTCAGTAAGTATGCCGAATGTCCGCTTAATCAGCACGCTGGGGCAGCGCTTCGGCAAGAATTGTGCGGAGAAGGCTGCTGTCCCGGTATACATGCGGCCGGGCGGCATCAAAACAGCACACCGGTCTGAGCTTTTCAATAAGCGTATGCACATCAAGTTCTGCCTGTGGTGTATGCAGCTTGCGTTCAACCTTGAGGATTTTGTTGAATTTCGTGCCGCAGGGCGTTTCATCATCTGACCAGAGACTCTCGTCAAGCCGTTCACCAGGCCGCAGTCCAATTGTTTCAATTTTAATGTCAATATCCGGTTCATAGCCGTAAAAACGCACCATCTGTTCCGCCATGTCTTTAATGCGAATTGGTTCGCCCATATCAAGAAGATACAATGTTCCGTTATCGCCTACGCCGCCCGCCTTGAGCACCAGTGAGCAGGCTTCCGGTATTGTCATAAACCAGCGTTTCATTCCCGCATGGGTAATCGTAAGCGGCCCGCCTTTCTCGATCTGCTGTTGAAAAAGCGGCAATATCGATCCGCGCGACCCAAGAACATTGCCAAAACGCACCACCATAAAATTACCGGCGCTTTCGCTGTTTAGTTCCCGTGCCGCCTCCAAAACAAGCCGTTCGG
>JAITHM010000007.1 GCA_031279965.1 Spirochaetaceae bacterium | reverse complement strand
AGAGAGAGAGAGAGAGAGAGAGAGAGAGAGAGAGAGAGAGAGAGAGAGAGAGAGAGAGAGAGAGAGAGTCGGCAGAGAAGCCCCCAAAAGTGATTTGAATCTCATTTTATTGGGCGCTAATTTATACGCCCATTCAGATAAAACCATCGCTTCTTGTATAGTATAAAGCAAAAAAAGTGTCAACTATACTATTGAACATTATCTGAAATTCTGCCTTTCCATCCAAGGAAAAGGTAAATTTTATAAAGCTCTGTGTTTTGCGTTAGTTTCCACGAGTTTATCACGGCGGCCTGTCAAGTGGACAGAAACCGCCGGACACTGACGCCTGTTCTCCGACTCTATTGCTAAAATTTAAAACATGGGATACAATTTTAAGAAAATTTTGATTGTTCATGGAGGATGTATGAAAAAGTTGATTGTTTTGTTGGCAGGGGCGCTTGCGCTATCGGTTACAGCGTCTCTGGCGCTGTCTGGATGTTCACGGCGGGAAGCGCGCAGCGGTGATTCAGGCGGCAAGCCGCTGGTGCGTATGATAACTGACCCCAATGGTATTGATGATAAATCATTTAATGCGGCGGCTTGGCGTGGAATCCTCGATTTCTATGGCGACAGCTGGGATAATCCTGCCGGACGCGGTACCTATTACGATTATATAGTATGTTCCTCTGATGACGTATGGGAGCCTACCTTAAAGCAGGCGGCAGACAAAGGGTATGATCTTATAATCGCCTACGGTATTACAGCCGCATCGGCACTTGAAAAAGTCTCCACAAGCTATCCTGATCAGCATTTTGCCAGCGTTGACATAGACTGGTACGAGCGCCCCAATATTATACAATTCATGTTCCGCGAAGAACAGGGTTCGTATCTGGCCGGAATGGCCGCGGCGCTTAAGGCTGTGGAAGACGGTGTCCAGAATCCTAAATTCGGGTTTATTGGCGGTGTTCCCAACCCCACGATTACCCGTTTTGAGATGGGCTACTTTCAGGGGATAAAAGCGGTTCTTCCCGATGCGGAAATTCTTGATTATTACGCCAACGACTGGAGCGCTCCAAACCTTGCCAAAACCCGTGCGAAAAGCTGGTTTGACAGCGGCGTATTTGCCATTTTCTCGGCTGCAGGCGGCACAGGAAACGGCGCCATTGCGCAGGCAAAAGAATATCGCATTCAAAACAAGAATGTCTGGGCTATCGGTGTTGATTCCGACCAATACGAAGATGGTATTTACTCAGGTTCTGATTCGGCTGTCTACACATCAATGATTAAAAATGTTGAGCTTGCAACGCTTGAGGTGTTAAAAATGGTGCAGTCAGGCACATTCAAGGGCGGACGAACCGTGCTTGGTATGAAGGAAAACGGTGTTGATTATGCAAAAAGCAATCCTGCAATGAGCGATGCAATTAAAGAAAAGCTGGACGCGGCAAAGCAAGAGATTACAACCGGTTCAATTAACGTATATGCTAGTTATAAAGACACCAAAGCTGCCGGGCTCGCCCCCGAAGGCCTCGGCGCGCTTGACGGGTAAGATTATGAACGAGAATTACGCCGTCGAAATGACCGGCATCACAAAACGGTTCCCTGGCATTGTTGCCAACGATGGCGTAAATCTTGCTGTGCGAAATAACGAAGTACTTGCCCTGCTTGGAGAAAACGGAGCCGGTAAATCGACTCTTATGTCGATACTTTTTGGCGTTTACAATGCTGATGAAGGCGTCATCAAGATTCGGGGTAAAACAGCGGCTATTACCAACCCCAATGATGCAACTGTACTGGGCGTTGGTATGGTGCATCAGCATTTCAAATTGGTACACAATTACACGGTTACCGAAAACATCGTGCTGGGGCTTGAACCGGTTACCAAACAGGGAATACTGGATCTTGCTTCGGCAGAAAAGCGCGTTGCGGAGTTGTCAAAACGGTATGGCCTTGATGTAGCTCCTGATGCCAAAATTGAAGATATTACTGTAGGGATGCAGCAGCGTGTCGAGATTTTAAAGGTTCTCTATCGCAATGCTGATATTATCATTTTTGACGAACCTACAGCGGTACTTACCCCCCAGGAAATTGACGAATTGCTTGATATTATCCGGGGGCTTAAGGCTGAAGGCAAGACAATTATTCTGATTACCCACAAATTGCGCGAAATTAAAGCTGTCGCAGACCGCTGTACTGTGCTGCGGCGAGGTAAAACAATAGGCACGGTAGATGTGGCAAGTGCGACAGAATCTGATCTTGTTGAAATGATGGTAGGCCGTGTTGTAGACCTTAATATCGAAAAAAAGCCGGTAAAACCCGGCCCGGCTATCCTGTCTGTCCAGGATATTACGGTTAAAAATTCACGGGGACTTGTTGCTGTTCACAACCTTTCGCTGGAGGTACATTCCGGTGAGATTCTTGGTGTAGCCGGTGTCGACGGCAATGGTCAAAGCGAACTGCTTGACGCAATAACCGGCATGACGGTGGTTGAGTCCGGCAAAATCATTTTGAACGGCGAAGATATTACTCCGTTATCAATCCGCAAACGTATTGAACGTAAATTACTTAATGTGCCGGAAGACCGGCAGCAACATGGCATAGTCGGCGCGTTTACCATAGGTGAAAATGCCGTGCTGAAAAACTACTATAAACCGGCCTTTACGGCGCATAACTTCCTGTTAAATTATCCTGTGATGAACAAAACCGGCGAGAACTTTATTAAGGAATATGATATACGCGCAGGAAAAGGCGCACTGACAGAGGCAGGCAGCATGTCAGGCGGCAATCAGCAAAAGCTTATTATTGCGCGGGAGATAAGTCTTGCGCCAGAGCTTCTTATCGTTGCCCAGCCGACGCGCGGCCTTGATGTCGGCGCCATCGAGTATATCAGAAAACGCATTGTTGCCGAGCGCGATAAAGGCCGTGCGGTATTGCTGGTATCATTTGAACTTGATGAAGTAATGAGTCTTTGTGACCGTATCGCCGCCATTTCTAAAGGCTCGATTGTTGGAATAAAAAAAGCCGGCGAAGTTACCGAGCGGGAAATCGGCGCAATGATGGCAGGCCGCCCGGCTGCCGCCTAACCTTTCTGAAATATACGGCGGTACTCGGCGATAGAAGATGCCCTGACAAGCGCATTACGAAGCGCCGCGCCGCCGGATACTCCTTTGGTATACGCACAAAACACTTTACGCATTTCAAACGCGGCCTTTGTTTCGCCTATATCTAGAGCGAGTGCTTCAAGATGGCGAAAAGCCGTGGCAATCTGCGAGGCGGGCGGTTCTGGCTTCCAGGCCCCTTCGCACAGCAGTGCGCGGGTATGAGTAAAAATAGCAGGATTCCCCAGAGCGCCCCGCGCAAACATAACTGCCGCACAGCCGGTTGTTTCCAGCATGGCGCGGGCATCTTCCGGTGTGTAAAGATCGCCTGATCCTGTCACAGGAACACCGATCTTTTCTGTCAAATGAGCAATGTGTTCCCAGTTGCTCTGTCCGGCATAACCCTGCGCCCGTGTTCGTGGATGCAGCGAAATCATGGCGGCCCCTGCTCCGGCCGCCGCTGCCGCACATTCAAGAAAGGTATACGACGCTGCATCCCAGCCGGAACGAAGTTTTACTGTAACAGGAATGCCATCCGCTGCACGTACCACAGCATCGACAATGGCGGCAAGCAGGGTAGGGGTTTTCATCAACGCAGCGCCGGCACCGGTCTTTGTCACTTTGGGAACAGGGCATCCTGCGTTTATATCGATGACGGATGGCCGGAATTCACGGATACGCTCTGTAGCCGTGCCCATCACGGAAGGGTGCGCTCCAAAAAGTTGAATTGCGTATTGTGTTTCGTTGGGCGCACGCAGCAGGAGCGGCGTTGTTTTTGTGCCGCCGCGGACAAGCGCTTCCGATGAAATAAGTTCCGTAAAGGTAAGCGCCGCCCCCGCCTCGACACAGAGTGAACGAAAAATACGGTTTGTCCATCCGGCAACAGGGGCAAGAAAAAGATTGCCGTTAAGTTTAAGATGACCGATTGTTATGGGACGGTACAGCGGCGTCATTTTTGTCATTGCGGCATTAGGACGGCGTATCTAAAGCTGGAACCGGACACCGACATTGCCGCCATACCGGTAATCAGTAAGACCGCAAAACACGCTAAAATCAAGCTTGATAAGCCACATATTAAGCGAAAATCCGCCAAAAACCCGCGCCAGTATAGCCTGGTTGCCAAAGCGGGATGAAAAACTTGTTGCATCAAAAATGATTTTCTCAAGCCCAAGACTGGCTAGGTCAGCGGCAAGATCGGAGCCTGAATAGGTAAGCGTTGATGATCTGAGCGTATACCCGGTATCAGTCCAGTAGAAATTTGCACCCACACCAAGATAGGGGGTAAAAATGAAGAGGGTTTTTGACAACTGAAGTTTTAAGTCAAGTGTGGTAATTGTCCAGTCAAGTTCAAGCTGCGCGTCATCTGCTGACAGTGTTTTTCCGGCAACGTCAAAATCGTGTTGGCCAGGAAGACCGGCGGTAAGAGATCCGGTAAAGTGTGTATAGCCAAAGCCCAACGATATTTTGGGAAAAGCGCCGGTGCCTTTTGAAAGAGCAATACGAATGTCACCGCCATACATCATGAATTTCTTGGTATAATTGTGCGAGAACAGCCATTTATCAAGTTTATTGTCATCAAACATACCGAACTTAACGCCCAAATCAAACGGTATAAGAATACCGCCAAGCCGTACTTCAATAAGTTCTGTAGGCAGCGTCCAAAACTGTTCGTCGCCTGTTGATGTGCCAAACGAACCGAAAAATTTATTCAAAAGGTCTTTGTCAGCAACGGCAAACCCAGACGAAACTCCCACGCCAAAATGCGGGCGGACGCTGAATATCTGTCCAATATAGGCATCCGACCAGCTTAACCCCTGGACGGCATTCAGCGGAAGAGCATTCATCAAACTAGAAAAAAGCTCTGTGGCATTGGATTGAAGCTCTACAATGTCCGGCGTTGCAGAAAAAGCCCGTAAAAACGGCGCGAATATGAGAAAAATAAGAAGAAGATGTCGTCGTACAGATTGTATTTGCATTAGTCTAACTCTAGTATGGATGATACTATACGCAGACTCAATTTTCAAGCTATTCTGCCGATAATAGAATGGAGGATATGTCACATAAATGAAGCACTTTTTACAGGAAGTTCAACTGTATTTACGAGGTAATATACTCGTTTCAGCTTCGCTCTGTACTGTCGGTATGCTTATCCTTATTGCTGTTGCCGCCCCGCTTATAGCCCCCTATCCCGAAGACAGCGAACTTGCTCTTCATCTGGAAAACAAACTTGCCGCCCCTTCATTTTCCCATCCTTTTGGTACCGACGAAATGGGACGTGATCTTTTTTCGCGGGTCATCTACGGTACACGGCTTTCATTGCTGCTTGCGCTGGTTATTATTATCATTTCTGTCTCGACAGGCAGTGCGTATGGGCTGATTTCAGGTTATGCGGGAGGGCGTATCGACGCAATCATGATGCGTATTTGCGAAGTGTTCCTCAGTTTTCCATCACTGCTTTTGTCTATTGCCATTGCTGCGATACTCGGTCCGTCACTCTCTAACACAACATTTTCCATAGCCCTTGCCTGGTGGCCGTGGTTTGCCCGCATCGTCCGTAACGAAACTCTCATAATCCGCGAACGGGGCTTTATCGAGGCCGCCCGGACAATGAATGTTTCCGGCAGTGTCATTCTGGTACGCCATGTGCTGCGAAACGCCCTGCCGGTCATCATCTCTCAAGCATCTATTTCATTTGGCTCAATAATTCTTTCAGCGGCCTCGCTCAGTTTTCTTGGACTTGGCGTTCAACCGCCCGCACCGGAATGGGGACTTCTTATCAGCACAGGAAAAAGCTATTTCCTCAATAGCTGGTGGTATGTTACCTTCCCCGGTATTTTTATTTTTATTACCGTTGTAGCGTTCAGCTTTATTGGTGATGGGTTTCGTGACTTTTTCGATCCCAAAGTGAGGGATTAGTGGAGTCAGGCATACATAAAACGCCCCTACTGTCGGTGCGCAATCTGCGGCTTTCGTTGCGGCGGCGGCATATGCCGGATCTGCCGCTTGTTTCAATTGACGAACTTGATCTTGCACGGGGCGAGATACTCGCGCTGGTTGGTGAAACCGGTTCGGGCAAGTCTCTTGCCGCAGCATCACTGGTCAGGCTTTTTCCTGCAAAGCAGATTTGTGTCAATTCCGGCACGATACAGTTTGATGGCCGTGATGTACTCGCGCTGAACAAAGAGGAGCTTGCTGTACTTCGTGGACAGGAAATAGCGATGATTTTTCAGGATCCGATGAGTGCGCTTAATCCGGTTTTTCGGGTTGGGACGCTTGCAGGTGAAGTGCTCCGTACTCATTTTAAGCTTACCCTGGAAGAAATTCGTGAACGTACGAGAAAAGCTTTTCATGCGGCTGGATTGCGCGGAATTGATGGTATTGAACGGCGCTATCCACACCAGTTGTCCGGCGGTCAGCGGCAGCGCTTGTGCATTGCAATGGCGCTCGCTTGTGAACCGCGTCTGCTTATTGCTGATGAGCCGACAACAGCGCTTGATGTAACAATTCAGATTCAGATTATTGAACTGCTTGCCACCCTTTGCCGTGAACGCGATCTGGGGATACTGTTTATCACGCACAACCTTCATATTATCAACGGCTTTGCTGACAGGGTTGCGGTAATGCGCAACGGAACCATTGTTGAGCAGGGGCTTACAAGTGAAGTGTTCACAAGGCCTCAGCATGAGTATACCAAAATGCTGCTTAAGGCAGGGTTCATTCAAAACGAGCCGGGCAAAGATACCCCTCTTTCGTGGTCAATGTCGCTGAGTGAACAGTCAAGACCCCTCAATGCGGAAAACATATTGAATGTCAAACAGGCTCCCAAACAAAAGACAGCTTCGGCTTTGGAGCCCCTGATAGAAATAGCGCATCTTTCTTTTTCATATCCTTCCGCGAAAACCGCGCTTGAAGATATTAATCTTGTTGTTCATGAAGAGGAATGTCTTGCTCTGGTTGGTGAATCGGGAAGCGGTAAAACAACTCTGGGACGCCTTCTTATGCGGCTTGAACTGCCATCAGCAGGGAGGCTTCGAGTTGCCGGATACGATGTGGCAAGCCTTGGAGTAAACGATCTTGACGGATATTACCGAACTATACAGATGGTTTTCCAAGATTCTGCTTGGGCAATGGATCCACTTATGACGGTGGAACATATTATTGAAGAGCCTTTAATGCGTATGAAGATACTCACTGCCGATGACCGGCAGGTTCTTGTTCATGCGATGCTTCAGCATCTTGGCATTGGGCTTGAACATGCCCAAAAATACCCCCGTGAATTGTCCGGCGGCCAGCGCCAACGGGCGGGGATTGCCCGTGCTTTGGTTCAACGTCCGCGCATTTTGATTCTTGATGAGCCGACTTCGGCACTTGACGTTCAGGTTCAGGCGCAAATTCTCAAGCTGCTTGCTGAGCTTCGCACTGAATACCGGCTTACTTTGATTATCATCACCCACGATTTGGGAGTTGTACGCTCAATGTGTGATACCGTTGCGGTGCTTAGGCGCGGCAGGGTTATTGAAACTGGCCCTACCAAAGAAATCTTTGCCAACCCCGCCCACGATTATACTCGCAGCCTTCTTTCCGCCGCATCACGTTAAAGGCAATCAGCACAGAGGCTTGACGGTGTATATTTAATACGATAGATTTAATTTCGATATGCGGTGTCATACGCATGTAAAGTGAACATTATGCAGCAAATTACTATTTTATCTACGATAAAACGTAGTGCGCTTCTTGTCGCGGCGGCGGCGTTGTTTGCGTTTAATCTTAAAACTTTTTGCGTTGCCGCAGGTATCATTCCCGGCGGCTTTACAGGGATTGCCATTCTTTTTAACGAGATTATGCAGCGTTATGCAGGTATTAATCTGCCTTTCAGTATTGTGTACTATGTGTTAAATATGATTCCTGTGTATATTGGATTTCGCTACATTGGTAAGTGGTTTACGCTGTATTCGTGTTTTATGGTTGTTTTAACGGGCCTTTTTACCGATTGGATGCCGTCAAGCCTGCTTGAATATCTTAACTTGCATGATTATCTGCTTTGCGCAGTTTTTGGCGGCATCATAAGCGCCATCGCAATTACCATCTGCTTAAATGCTGATGCTACAAGCGGAGGAACTGATTTTATCGCCATTTATTTTTCAGAAAAACACGGTGCTGATACATGGAATTATATATTCGCCGCAAACTGTGTCATTCTTATGATAGCCGCCGTGCTTTTTGGCGCAGAAAAAGCACTCTATTCAATTATCTATCAATTTGCTTCGATGATGGGTATAACATCACTTTACAAAGGGTATCAGTGTAAGACTTTGCTTATCATAACCAATAAGCCGAATGAAATATATGCGCTTATCCGCGATAAAACCAGGCACGATGCAACGCTTTTTACCGGTGTAGGCAGTTATTCGGGTGCGCCGCGGTCGTTGTTGTATTCTGTGGTGGCCTCTACAGAAGTACATTCACTGGTATCCAGCATCAAAGAAATTGACAACGGCGCTTTTATCAATGTACTAAGAACAGATCTTCTGCACGGTAGTTTTTACAAGCGCCCCCGTAATTAAATCCTTTAAAAGCGTTCGCCGTAGTAGATGCCGGCCCATTCCCAGCGGCCGTTTATTTTGGGATCCATTGGGTAGTATATTTTCCGAAAGTAGAGGTACCACACGGGAGCAAACTTTATCCAGCCCCATGTTTTTAGATATGCCTCATTGGGGCCTGAACCGGTGCTTAATTCAGCCGCGGATTGTACATTTCCCATAGCACTTAATGAAGAGATGTTAAAATCGCTTGTATCGTCATCACTGCTTGTCTGTGTCCATGAACGGACAAAAAAATTGACTCGCGCACGACAGCTCCACAACACCCATGTATTGCCTTCGCTGAGAGCCGTACGGACGACATTAAGCAGTGTTGGCAGCGAGACAAAGGTACGGTCAAGACGGGATTCTGAATTGGCATAATTTTTCAGTATCGTATTAAAATCGACCATCTGCTTTGCGTAGCCGTATGCGTCGGGGAATCCGGCAATGTTTGTGCCGTAAAACGGCAGAAAATTCCGGTAGGCATTGATGGCTTCTTCCCATTTCCCTAGCTGTTCATACAACTGCCCTTCCATAAAATAGGCCGCCCCCAAATCAATTTTTTCAGAAAAACGGGCGATAAGCTGTTCATAATACCAAATTACTCGTGCGGAATCGTCAACAAGGCTGATAAGTTGTTTAAGGCAGGCAAGGTGTATTGATTCACCGCGGACAATTAAATCAGGATAGTTACGAATAATTAAATCAAAATAGAGCGCCGCAACCGGTTTGGAACCGGCACGAATATAAGAATCTGCAATGCGCAGGAGATAATAACCGTTGTAAGGATCGTTGGCATGATTGTTAACCCATGCAGAGAGAAAATAGATAATGCGGTAAAAATCATTGAGTTTGCTGTATTGATTGGCAATTTCGCGTACCAGCGCAAAATTTTCATCACTGCCCTGCGCATCGTCAAGCGCGAAAAAAAGTTCCGTTAAAATTTCTTTATATTCACCTGTTTTTTGGAGATAAAATGATAAATCATAGTTTGCCGCTTTTTTCCCTGTGCACGAAAAGAGCAAGCTGACTGCAAGTATAGCCCACCATTGAACCGCCGGCCTCATCGTATTTATTCCTTTTTGATGCGGGCTAATCTTCTTCAAACTTTGATTCAAACAGGTGCGTAAGCGCTGCGATGGCAGCTTCTTCGTCTTCACCATCCGCGGTAATGGTAAGCTGCGTGTTATATGCCGCCCCCAGCGTGATAATACCTAAAATTGATTTTGCGTTGATACAAGTTTCGCCATGCTCAAAATGAATTGAGCTCTTAAAGTTTTTAGTTTTTTCAACGATTATCGACGCCGGCCGTGCGTGAATACCGGCCCGGTTGGCAACAACAACTTTTTTTTCGACCATACCGGTACGTTATCATCTTTCCCCGCAATCTTCAAGCCCTTTCATTTCCTGTACAGTGGACAGTGATTAGTGGGCAGTGGGCAGTGGCTTCTGGCCGGAATACGTTACCTAACGCTGAAATCGCCGTTAGCTAACATATACCAGCCAAAAAACTACCCACTGTCCACTACCTTACTGGTATCTAAACCGCACTACCACGATGCCGGAGCCGCCGCCGGAGCCGTTGTCAGCGAAGTATGATGCCTGTCCGCCATTGCCTGTATTTGCTGCTCCGGCGGTGCCGGCTCCTATGTCAGATTTTGACGGACCGGCCGCGCCGTAGGCTTTTGCGGTGTTGGTTTCGATGGTGTAGCTACCCGCGCCCATTCCCGCGGCTCCAGCCGCCGAACTTTGCTGCTTGCCTGCTCCGCCGGTACCGCCTGTCGCCGTTACCGTCGCACCAAAAGCGGACGAGCCTCCAGTTCCGCCGTATGTACCATTAAAAACTCCTCCAGCTCCTCCCGCGCCCACCGTAACAGTCGTGCTGCCGGACGGCAAGACGAAGGCCGCGTTATAAATAACCGTGCCGCCGTTCCCTCCTTTTCCTCTTAAGTTTGGATAACTGCCGGCGCCGCCGCTGCCGCCCCCCGCGCCTACTACCAGCAGCGCGCCTGAGGCCGCGGGCGTTACTCCGTCCTTCCATTTGAAGTCGGCGCTTCCTGTCGTTTTGAAGGCGTGGATTTCTTCGTAGGCGTCTCCCGCCGCGTTCTTGATGATAGTTATTGTTCCGCCTTCCGCCATGTAGGCCGCCGCGTTTTCTTCAAACGCCTTTACCGTGTACTGCGCCGTCTTAGTACCATCAAACGTCGAGGCCGCCGTTATCACCGCCGTGCCGCTTGTATTCGCTTTGATTGTGCAGCTTGCGGCAGTCTGCGCCGTTATCTCCACTATCGCGCTGTTACTCGTACTCCAGCTCACATCGGTGCTTGCCGTTCCCGTAACAACCACAGCCGCTTGCAGCGCCGCCGTGTCGTTCTTCTTCAACGTG
>JAITHM010000073.1 GCA_031279965.1 Spirochaetaceae bacterium | reverse complement strand
ACGCGCCCCCGCCTGACTCCAGAGCCGAAACAACGGCGTGCGCCCCTTCAACGCGGCTGACCGCGCATTTCTCGCCGGCTTCCAGCGTCCGTCCGTCTTCGCTTACCGCCGTCCAGACCACGCCGTCAATGCGTATCTCGCCGCGCTCAAACTCGCGCACCGGCTTTATTACCAGCGCCGTTTTCCCCGCCAGGCTGTCAACATTGGTCTTTTCCCGTCCGGCTTTGAGTTTTTTGAGCGCGACCGGGCGAGTAAAAATGAGGAGGACAACCGCTATGGCAAGGAAAATCGCAAGCTGCCAGCGGAACGAGCGCACGGGAAACGACAGAAACACCATGCAAAACGCCGAAATGGCGAACCAAATTGTCGTAAGCGAGACCGCCGTCGCCAGCTCAATCAGCGCAAGCACAACGGTCGCCGCCAGCCAGAACCAGTACGGCTCGATAAACAGCAGAATGTCCACATCAGAAGCCTAAAGGTTCTATCACATTCCGTCAATAAGCCGCACTGTAGAGCCGGAATAAGAACGTGTAGTCCATTTTCGGGACATTCGCCTTACGCCCGTAAAAGATTCACGTAAGCTTCAAAGTTAGAGATAATATGATCAATATTATCAGAATGTAACACAGTAAGCTCTAGTATCGCCGCTTTGATAAACGTAAAAATTAATTCATTGATTTCACGCACGCGCACAGGCTTTATTTCACCGGCGTTTATTCCATCAATAATAAGATTTGCGATGATGCGCCTAAACCGGATTGTACGCCGCCGTATATGATATTTAAGAATTTTTGCATCTGAATAATCATTCACCAAAAAATTAAGAATAACGGAAAGAAGTTTTCTGTTTGTTTCCAGACGTTTAAGCACAACCAGCATCGCCCTGGTGATTTTCTCGGGCGCCATAATCTCTTTTTGCCGCGCAAGCTGCATAACATCGTCTTCAATAGCGCACAAAAACTGTTTTATGCTGAAATGAAAAAGCTCAAGTTTATCCTTGAAATACTGATAGAGTGTCGTTCGCCGTATATCAACCCGATCGGCGACCTTTTGAAATGTCGTATCGTTAAAGCCCTCTTCAACAAACACATCAAGAGCCTTTTCCAGAATTTCGTGCTGCCGTTCATCATGTTCTACAAATCGTGCCATAAACCTACCATGTCCAATTATAGCGCGGCTTAGTGTTGCGTTCAACCGGTTTTGTTTTTTTATTCTTTTGATCCTGATCAGGCGGTCTGTTTTGTTTTTCATACTCATAAAGATAAAGTCCTCGTGCGCCACTGCGAAATTCCCGGCATATATTTGCCTTACTGCCAAAAAAAGACTCAAATCCTGCGTTATCAGATATGACGACAAGCTTCCAGCCGGGAAAACGCCCGGGAAGTTCCGCCATCGCGCGGTAATTTCCGGCGGCGCTTTCTGCATCGCCAAGCCGGACGCCATAAGGCGGATTGGTAACAATAAAGCCGTCTTCATCAAACCCGCGCGCGGCGTCTGCGTCAACCACGGAAAAGGTAATGCGCGCCTCTTCCCCAAGGGCACGCTGGGCGTTGCGGCGCGCAGCAAGTATCATGCGTCCGTCACGGTCGCTTCCGGTAATGCGGACAGGGCGGCTTGTATCAATACGTGCTTGAAAGAACTCTCGAATCTTATCCTCAGTTTGAGGCTGAGCGATGAGAAAGCGTTCAAGGGCGAAACGGCGTTTCAGGCCGGGAGCAATATTCCAGGCATAAAGCGCCGCTTCAATGGCGATGGTACCCGCGCCGCAAAACGGATCGTAGAGCGGATGCTTGCGCTTCCAAAGCGCCGAAAGAAGTGCCGCCGCCGCGATAGTTTCACGGAGCGGTGCCGTACCGCCTTCAAGCCGGTATCCACGTTTATAGAGCGGCTCTCCGGCAAGATCAAGAAGAAGTTCCGCCTGATCGTTCTCAAGATAAATACGGAATTCTGCGCCGCCTGGACCTTCAGGAAGGCGCCGGACACCGTGTTGTTCACAGAGCCGCCCGGCAAGCGCCTTATGTGCTACTGCCTGTACGCTGGTTTCGGCGGCAAGCGCGGAATGGTTCGTACGCACCTTCGTGATGACAAGCGGTGTCTCGCGGGGAATTATCTCTTCCAGCGGTGTGGTGCGAAATCCTTCAAACAGCTCGTCAAAATCATGCGCGGGAACACAGGCGCACTGGAGCAGCACTCTATCTGCTGTCCGTAGTCCTATCAACGCTTGGTAAAGCCCCTCTAATTCAGTCTGAAACCGCACGCGCCCCGCACGCGCATCAAGCACGGTGAACACCGCCCCCCCAGCGCTGAGTTTTTTCAGCTCGTTGACAAGAATTTTTTCCGCGCCTGGAGTGCAAAGAGCGACAGCAGTCATAATGAATTTCCTACAAGGCTTATTTTTTTCATCTCAAACATAACAAGCGCTGTTGTAACCACCAACGAGATCGCATCAGCAACAGGTATTGACGCAACAACACCCCACAATCCCCATATAGTGCCCAAAATCACCATCAATGGAATAAGCGCCAGAACCTGCCGTGTCATTGACAATATAATTGAAATGAAGGGACGTCCGGTAACAACAAACATATTTGCCGATACAATAACAAATCCATTAAAAGGCATCATAATACACGAGACACGGAGTGCCCAGGGAGTGAGAAAAAGAAGTTCCGCGCTGCCGCGGGGGGCAAAAAGCCGTGTGATGCCGCTAGGGAAAATCATTACAACAAGGAATCCAGCAGCGCAAATTGCCGTTGCCGCCACCACTGCGCCGGTAAATGCCTGTTTAACCCGGTTGAATTGCTTCGCTCCGTAATTAAAGCCTAAAATCGGCTGCGCCCCCTGATTAATGCCAAAAACAGGCATAAGTATCAGCATTGTTACTGTTTGGACAATATTCATTGCTGATTGCGCAATATCGCCGCCTTGTGGTGTGTTCAGCGCCGTTGCACCATACCAGCCCATGCTGTAGTTAAAAAGAAGCTGCACAAACGCAAGTGCAAACTGAAGTAAAAACTGCGCCGAACCAAAAGAAAGAATACCGGCAATAATGTTAAGCGAAAAACGCGGCGCCCTCAGATGCAGGCGTATTGCCGCCTTCTTGCCGGCGCTAAACAGAATCATAAAAAGTGTGGAAAGTATCCATGAAAACAGAGTCGCCCATGCGGCCCCTTCGACACTCCACTTAAATCCAAAAATAAAAATTGGATCAAGTATTGTGTTTGTTATCGCCCCAATGACCATTCCTGCCATCGAAATCATCGGGAAACCCTGGGCGCGGGTACAGTGCGAAAGCCCAAAACTCACCATGAAAAAAGGAGTTCCACCCAATATGATGCGGTAATAGCGGCGCGCATAATCCAGCGCCAGACTGTCTTCTTGCGCCCCCAGCAGCGAAAAAAGCGTTTCGAAGAAAAGCACTTCTAGGGCAATCAGCACACAACTTGCCCCAATAAGCAGCCAAAAACCGCACCCCAGCGCCTTTTCGGCATCTTCCTTGCGCCGTTCGCCCAGCCGCATTGAAATTATATTGGCTGCGCCAATGCCAAAAAGCATTGAAAATGCCATAGTAACCGTCATGAGGGGAGCGACAAGGGAAAGGCCGCCCAGCGCCATCTCGCCAACGCCTCTGCCGACAAAAATTCTGTCAACAACATTGTAAAGCGCGTTCAGAACCATGCCTGTTATCGCTGGAATCGAAAATTGAAGCAGCAATTTCCCGATTGAATCTGTTCCAAGACGGCCTGCTATAGCGGGAGCAGATGTATTCAAAGTTGAATTTTCAGATGACATATTCTTAATATTCTTTCCTTAATTTTATATATCTTCAAGCCGCACACCCTCTCCTGCGGGAATATCCTGCCCGGCGCGGCGTCCAAGTATATGCTCATACCATGCAGGGGCAAGTCCCGGCCGCAGCACCTTTTCTGTTCGCAGCACGGCAATACATTCCCGCGTTAACAGCTCGCCCCGTGCAATAAACCGGAGTGCATGTATTGAACGGTTTGTACGGGTATAATGTGCGCGTTCAGCGGGGGCAAGTTTTTTTATTCCGTCTCCCAGCACTGCCTGCACCGTCGCCTTTCCAAATTCAGCTTCTGTCTGCGTGACAATCTCTTCGCTGGAAAGCAGCGCGGCGGAACGCACAGCACGGCACATCATGGTAAAATCACCGGCGGTAAGCGCGATAGGATCATCAAGGCCGCCTGCTGAACGGGCAAGACAAAAATGTTTTTCGATAACGGCGGCTCCCTGCGAAAGAGCAAGCAGGGGAACAAGCGTCGGCTCGGCACTATGGTCGCTTACACCGCTTGCAACGCCGAAAAGTGCTGTAAGATGTGGGAGTACGGCAAGATTATATTCTCTGGCAGGCGCTGGGTACGCCGTTACACAATGAAGCAGACAAATCATTTCGCGTGATAATCCGGCATCATCAAGTGCGTCCAGTGCCTGTTCAATATCAGCAAGCTTTGAGACGCCGCTTGAAAGGAGAAGCGGAACGCGGGCTGCGGCGGCATCACCAAGTAGCGCGGGCCAGTTTAATTCAGGCGAAGCAATTTTTATAAAATCAGGATGTAACTTCAACAATTCAGCGGTACTGCGTGGGCCAAACGGAGATGCAAGAAAAAGCACATTTTTTGATTCAGCATATAATTTAAGTTCAACATAAAAATCGAGAGGGGCTTCAAGTGATTTGAATATATCATAGAGCCGCACGCTGCCGCCTGGCAGGGGAACTTCACCAGTATACGGATGAAGTATTTCATCAGCATATACTATCTGAGTCTTGATACAATCTGCTCCCGCCTGTACTGCCGCATCAATCATCTCTCGTGCTTTTGAAATATCTCCGCCGTGTGAAGTTCCAAGTTCAGCAATGATAAGAGGATGTGTGCGCGAGTATAATCTGCCGCATATACATACAGAAGAATTCATAATAATAGTTTACACTTTTTTCAGTTATGATAAAAGATGCAGACTGCCTGGATCTATGCTTATACGATTTACTATCACTATTTTATTTAAACGTGTTTTAATACCCCGCCTTGAAAGGCGGGGCACCTCATTTCTTCATTACCTCCATTATCTGTAAGAAACCGCAAAAAGCGTATCTTTATTCAGTGCTGTAGGTGTAGTTGCTGTTAATGTAAGCATGTTAACGGCTTCTATACGTCCGTTTCCGCTGCTTGAACTGCCGTCCGGTGTCACGCTCTCAATCAGTGTTCCATCCATATATGCTTTCAAATCTGCAGTTGCTGCAGGAGTAAGCGTCCAATCTGTAATTGTAACATCATGATCTGTTCCGGTTCCCGATTTTGAGGTCGAAATACCAGCAAGAAAAGCGTTCGCTGCAAATTCGATAATGGCATTTGCAGCCGCATCAATTTTCCCTGTATCGGAAATATTCAATCCTTTTGCAGCGCTTAATTTAGGATTTCCAGTAAGCGTTACAGTGCCTAGAACGTTCATTGTATCGAATGGTAAATTGGTGTTTAAATTAAGTGTTTTTCCTGTATTGATTGTTAAACTAAGACCGGTAGCACTTATTACGCTAGGTATACCGGCTAAATCAGCATCGACAATAAAACGCGCACCAGGGGCAAGGATAATGCTTCCTGTTCCAGCTGTGCTTGCCGCTGCGGTATCCCCATAACGAATCGTGGAACCTGAACCAAGAGCAATCTGCGAAGTTTGAGCTGTCCCAAGCCTTAAACTGCCGCTGCCTGCCGCCCAGATAGTGCCGTCCCCATTCAGCGTGAATTTCTTTCCATCTGCTGATATATAACCTGTTGTAGTAGCCTTCAGTATTACTGTGCGGTCAAGTCCAAGCGTATAATCATTTGCACTAATAACAAGCGGGTTAATAATATTTACTATGGTTTTATCTGTTGCATCAACACTTGCTATAACGCGCGATGCTCCTCCAAAATCACGGTTCAATGCAACCGCAACTTCTTCAGCTTTGGATAACGACGGATTCGAATTTGAAGTTGAACCATTGTCACATGCTGTTATAATAAATATCAACGTCAATAAAAATGCCGCTGCTCCTTTTTTTATATGTTTCCTGTTCATAGAAAACTCCTCGTAGTTTTTACTCTTTGCGGAGTAAATAAATAAACATCCATACGGAGTTTTTGTTGTACCGCTGCTGTGAATATTCAAAACTGCGGACAACAATTGTGCGAAAAAGTAAAAAGTGTTTTTTTATTAGTCAACTAATTATAAGTTGTATGCTTGCTTGAAGAATAATTAAATTATATAATCTTAATGTATAATGAATTTTGTAACGATTGATTTTGAAACAGCCAAATACAGTCCAGAAAGCGCCTGTTCGATTGGTATGATAAAGTTTAAGAATGGTAAAGCGGTAGATTCATTCTATTCGCTGATACAGCCGCCAGAATTATTTATCCGTCCTGATTTTACCGCGATTCATGGACTTACTGTAGAGAATGTTAAAAACGCCCCCCTGTTTTCCCAAATCTGGAAAAAAACTCTGTCTTTTATTGATAAACTTCCTCTTGCCGCACATAACGCACAATTTGATATGCGCGTGCTTAAAGCTGTGCTTGCATGGTACGATCTTTTTATACCGCCGCTGCACTATTTTTGTACGCTTGATTTATCGCGTGCAGTATGGCCTGAACTACCTTCGCACACGCTTTCGCGGCTTGCCGCACATTTTGGCATTATCTACGCCGCACATAACGCGCAGGCTGATGCGGAAACATGTGGGAAGATCGCCCTGCTTGCTGCACAGCAAACAGGCTGCGTGACGCTTAAATCGCTTCTTGATGCAACGCAGCAGCGCTTAAAAAAACTGTGTGTTTAAGCGGCTGTCCTAAAACATTATCAAGATTAACCAAACGGAGTGTATAGTACATTCATATCAAAAGCATCACAGTGTTCTGTCTTTTTTAAACCGGCGGCGAGAATATATGTAACCGGCGTAAACACTATTTCGATTGAACATTTTAAAATATAATTGGCAGTAACAAGTTCCATAAAAAGTTCATGGGGAAACACTCCGCACAAAATGGCAACACTGGTAAAAATCACTGTATCAAGAAGTTCTCCAACAAGCGTACTGGCAATCGTCCGTACAAAGAGCAATTTGCCCCGCATCAGCACTTTAATGCGCGAAAGCATAACGGCATTTACAAACTCTCCGGTAAAAAATCCGGCAAGGCTTGCCAGCACAATGCCTCCCGTACTCATGCCGCCAAGAATTGCGCTGTAGGCAGTCCCCCCTCCAGTAGCTTCTTCCCAGGCTGTTTCGCCGGGCAGAATGCCAAGCATAAAAAACAATGCCGAGGCAAGCGCCAAAAGCCCAAAGCCCGTCCAGATTGCCCGCCGCGACGCACGAAATCCATAAACTTCAGTAAGCACATCACCTAAAATATAACTTAGTGGAAAAATCAGAGTGCCGCCGTCAAAAATTAGCCTGGTCCCTAGGATGTTTATCCCTGTGTCAACAATTTTTGCTGATGATGCAATATTACTTACGATGAGTATCATGACGAATGCACTCATCATCGTATCAAAATACTTAAACTGCCGTACGCTGTTATTCATGAAAAATCTCCTCTATTGCTGGTTGAATCAAAACACGGCTTAACGCGACAAAACCATGTTCAACAATAACACAATCTGAACCATCATCAGCGGCCGTATCCATCTCAAAATCGTTAAAACTAAGAAGCTGCCAGCCGTTTCCGCCAGGCGTCATCGTCATACGGTTTGTGTAACGCCGGCGGGCAGGAACCGCATGACGCCACGAGGTTTCAGCCTTGACACCGCTTGGAAAATTCACGTTCAAAAACATATCCCCTTTGATGAGCGGTATAAATTCATGAATGTACGCCGCCGCCCAGGCTGCCGCGGCATGAAAATCAAACGGCGGCTGACCATCCAGCGAAAATGCGATGCCGGGCAGACCGTCCAGCGCCGCTTGCCGCGCACCTGCCGCCGTTCCCGAATAGATAAGATCCGTACCCAAATTCGCACCGGCGTTGATGCCGGACACCACCAGCTCCGGCCTGGGGATAAACCCGCCGGAGAGCGCTGCAATGACACAATCTGCCGGCGTACCACGGCACGCCCAACGGCCTGGTTCAAGTTCCTTAACAGCAATGCCGCGTCCCAATGAAAGCGCGTGCGACATGCCGGATTGTTCACGGTCGGGGGCAACAACAACAAGTTCGTGTCCTGCAGAAATGAGCGCCGCCGTCAAATCCTGGATACCGGCACAAGCAATACCGTCATCATTTACCGCAAGTATTCGCATAGCCTAAACCGCCGCCCGGTACACGCCGAGTACCTGCATCGTTACTGCTTCTTTTTTAAGGTCTTCAAGCGCTTTTTGCAAAAGTCCTTCATCTTCCGGTATTGTAAAATCAACATAAAAAAGATAATTCCACGGCTGTCCGAGAATGGGGCGCGATTCAAGTTTTGTCATATTGATGCCCTCTCCGCTGAGACATTGCAGCGACAGTAAAAGCGAGCCGGGTTTATCCGCCACAGAAAATACAAGCGATGCTTTATTGGGTTTTTGTGCGCCCAGCGCCGCCGGAACAAGCTGCTTGCCATCCTGTTTACGGGAAATGACAACAAAACGTGTATAGTTTTGCGGATTATTTTCGATACCTGCCTTAAGAATATTAAGGCCGTGCGCCTTTGCCGCCGCCTCCGAAGCGATGGCGGCAATCGTGCGTGATTTTTCTTTGGCAATAGACAGCACTGCGTCCGCGGTTGTCGGATGGGTTTCAAGATACCATTCGGTATGTTCGTCAAGAAAATTCCGGCACTGAGCAAAGCCCTGTGCATGGCTGCGTATCGTTTTAATTTCGCTGAGCGTCGTCCCTTCAATCGCCATAAGACAATGCACGATGCGAAGTTTTAGCTCTCCAACTATAACAATATCAGGATACCGTAAAAAAAGATCGTAGTTTTCATGAATTGAACCGGTCAGGCTGTTTTCTACAGGCACAACACCAAAGGCAGCGCTCCCGTCAAGTACCGCGTCAAATACACTGGAAAATGACGGCACAGGAAGGCGCTGCGTTTCTTCGCCAAAAATATTGATAAGTGCCCGCTCGGCAAACGCCCCCGACCTTCCTGAAAAAGCGACTTTTTCGCCGACAAGCGAAAACGCCGCCGTCCATGCGCCGGAAAAAGCCGTTCCATCTGAGGCTGCAAGGCTTTTAGGGGAAGGCAGCCGCTGAAGTTCTTTTCCGGCGACGGGAGCAAGCGCCTCGACATCCCGCATAAGTTTTTCAAACTGATCAGGATACAACGACTGCGGCCCGTCAGAAAAAGCTGCATCAGGATTTGTGTGCACCTCAACAGCAAGGCCGTCAGCACCAACAGCCACCGCGGCCAGCGATGCCGCGTTTACATAAGCCCGTATGCCCAGTGCATGGCTTGGATCAACAATGACAGGCAGGTGCGAAAGCCCTTTAACGACGGGTATGGCGGAAATATCAAGCGTATTCCGGGTAAAAGTCTCGAATGTGCGTATCCCGCGTTCACAAAGTATCACATCTCGTGCACCAGAAGCGAGAAGATATTCGGCGGAAAGCAGCCATTCTTCGATGGTAGCCGACGCGCCGCGCTTAAGGAGCACCGGCCTTCCCAAAGAACCAACACGCTTAAGAAGTTCAAAATTCTGCATATTGCGTGCTCCAATTTGAAACATATCGGTTAAATCTTTCATTTGAAGGGCAAGTTCCGGCGAAACAACCTCAGTAACAATCGGCATACCCAGCGCTTCTCCAGCTTCTTTCATGTATTCCAGCCCTTTCATGCCCAAGCCTTGGAACGCATAGGGACTGGTACGCGGCTTAAATGCGCCGCCCCGCAGAATAACTGCCCCCGACTCCCGCACTCGTGCGGCTGTTTCAGCGATCTGTTCACGGCTTTCTACGGCGCAGGGGCCGGCAATAACGGTAATCCGTGCTCCGCCAACCTTAACCGGGCCAACGGTGACAATCGAGTCTTCTGCCTGCGTTTCGCGTGATGCAAGTTCGTAAGGTTTTGAGGTTGCCGCCACACGCACAACGCCGGGCAGAAGCTGAAGTTCGCGGGTATCAAGCTGCCCCTTCCCTGACGCAGACAGCAAAGTATCATCTCCAAATGTTTGTTCACGCGCTTTGTAGCCATTATCTTCTAAAAAAGCACGAACAAGTTTGGTGTCGTGTTCCGAAATATCCTTTGAAAGTACCACTATCATCTCATCATCTTCCTTGGCTCTGCCATGAGCCTTCTTAATTCTAGCGTACTTACTGTCTTTCAGGGTAGAGGGCGAAGGGCTTCTTTGTTAATGATAAGTATGCGTACTCAACAGTGCTTTTTCGTCAATAATGACCAGTATCTCCTGTTCTACCTCCTTGAGCGAGGTACGCGCTGATTAAAGCGAAAAGTGGCTATCAGTCTTTTTCAAGGCGCTGGGGTAAAAGAGCGCACGGAGCGCCGCATACTCTCTTTTGCGGCTACTCTGCTGCTGCTTTTCCGCCTAGTTTGAAACTTACGCCCACCGTTTATGCCTTGTCCAAATGGCATCAAACAGGTCTGTATATATAGCCGCTCATACGAAACGGCCCAAAACGCCAGATCTATCCGGCGGTATTGGCTCGAATCAGTTTTCGGTTGTCAGTTGCCGGTTTTTTGTTCGATATATCGGGGTAAAGAGAGCCAGCTTGGTTTGGTACATATCTATTCTAAAATCTGAAACCTGGAATCCGAAATCTGTCTGCGGGCAGACCTCTCCCCTAAACTAAGCCCTCTTACAGGTATGATGGCGAATTCATATATGTGTGTGTGGCAGCTCGCCCGCTAAACTTGAGGAAAATTTACGCTGTGCGCGGCGCTGGCCGGCGAGTGCTTGCATAGTGAAAGCAGGTTAGCATGGGGCGGAATTTTTGTCAAGCGGCCTTAATCAAGCCATAATCAAGATTCGTAAACCATGATACACTCCCTTCATGGATACCGTAGCCGTCAACCGCCTGGAAGAGGAAATAGCAACGCTGGAAAAAACGCTTGCCGAAAAGAAACGCCAACTGGAGCAAGCTCAGGCCGCTGTTTTTCGTTATACGCCATCGCCAAATTTTCCAGCAGTATTGGCGGGCGAAAATTCCCTGCCGGAAATTAACAACCAGTCGCCCCCGGAAACTAAAATCGCCCTGTTCCGTTCCTTGTTTCGGGGCCGGGAAGACCTGTACGCGAAACGCTTTGAAAGCAAAAAGACCGGAAAGTCGGGCTACCAGCCGGTGTGCAAAAATGAATGGGTTATGGGTGTGTGCGAAAAACCAAAGACAAGCTGTGGGAAATGCGCCCG
>JAITHM010000010.1 GCA_031279965.1 Spirochaetaceae bacterium | reverse complement strand
TTGGCGGGTTTACTACAGAACGCCTCATACGGTCTCCTGCGGACGGAGTTTGGCGGACGAGTGCAGCCATTGGCGATTATGTTCACAAAGGCGAGTGCATCGCTGCGGTTGAAGGCCGGAAAGTGCAGGCGCGGCTTGATGGCATTGTGCGGGGACTCTTACCCGAGGGGTTTACTGTGCAGTGCGGGATGAAATGCGGCGACATTGACCCGCGCTGTCAAAAAGATCATTGTTGGACAGTATCTGACAAAGCGCTTGCCATTGGCGGCGGCGTTCTGGAAGCGCTTTACGCGCTGCGAACAGCCTGGAATTAAGTAAACTCGATGAATTCATTTTGTGTGCAGACGGCGTCAACTGGATAATCAAACTGTTCAACAGGAACTTCAGGAACGATAGCGCAGCTCATACAGAACGCGCAAATAACCGATTCAGGAGCTGCGGCGAATAACTTTTCGTAAAATCTATCGTAAAAGCCTTTCCCGCGGCCTATTCTGTTTCCACAGCGGTCAAAGGCAAGTCCCGGCGAAATAACCAGCGCCGCGCCATCTTCAGGCTTGAACACGTCGGCCTCCCGTCCGGCAGGTTCGCGTATATCGAACGCGCCGCGCGTCCATGACGATGCATCTTCCGAAACACGGAAAAAACGCATAGCCGTGTCGCTTTCTATTTTAGGCGCATAAACTTCTTTTTTTTGAGCAAAGGCCGTGGTCAAAAGCGGCATAGTATCAAGCTCGTCAGGCATTGAAAGATAGATGAGCACCCGGTTAAAGCGCTGCCAAAGCTCCGTTTTCACAAGCCGACGCGCTGCGGCCTCACCTTCACTGCTGAATGCCCGCCGGGGAAGCGCGGCAAGTTTCTGTTTCATCTCTGCGCGAAATTCTTTCTTTGTCATGATGTACCTTCCTCTGCCGCCAGGCGGCCGGCTATCGCCTCAATAAATTGCCAAGAATCAAGAATATGCCGTTGTGCACGATTCGCCAGCGCAGCAAGGTCGGCGGTCATATCACCGGCTTCTATCGTTGTAAGTACGGCAGTTTCAAGCCGTGCGGCAAAGGCGGCAAGCTGTGTTGTGCCGTCCAGCGCGGCGCGTTTTGCCAGTGCCCCTGTCCAGGCGAATATAAGTGCAACAGGATTTGTGCTTGTTTTTTCGCCGCGCTGCCACCGGTAGTAATGCCGCTGAACAGTACCATGCGCCGCCTCAAATTCGTAGACCCCCGCCGGCGAAACAAGCACGCTCGTCATCATTGCAAGACTTCCCGCCGCGCTTGCCACCATATCGCTCATTACATCACCATCATAATTTTTGCAGGCCCAGATAACACCGCCGTCACTTTTCATTATCCTGGCAACTGCGTCATCAATAAGGGTATAGCTGTAATCAATACCGTGCGCAGAAAATTCAGCGTCGTAGACACTCTGAAAAATCATTCTAAAACGGCCGTCGTAGGTTTTCGAAATCGTATCTTTCGCTGCAAAGAGAACGGGAAGTTTTTCATCAAGGGCAAGGCGGAAACAGCAGCGCGCGAAATTTTCAATTGAATTGTCAAGATTATGGATTCCCTGTGCAATGCCGGGTCCCGGCATGTCGGCAACAAGAATTCGCTGTTCAGAACCGCCATCTTGGGGCGTCCACACAAGTTCAACACGGCCTGCACGGGGAATTGCCAACTCAGCATTTTTATACACATCGCCATAGGCATGGCGGGCAATGATAATTGGCTTTTTCCATGATGAAACTGAAGGCTTAACAGCAGACACGCAAATGGGTTTTCTGAACACTGTACCATCAAGAAGAGCACGTATTGTCCCATTGGGACTGGGATACAATGTAGAAAGATGGTATTCCTCCTGACGGGCGGCAGTTGCAGTGATTGTCGCACATTTTACGCCCACGCCGTAGCGCCGTATTGCGGCAGCGGCACCTCGGGTAACGGCATCCTGAGTGCGATCCCGATTTTCAATAGACAGATCATAATAATCTGTTTTTAGTTCAACAAAAGGAAGAATAAGGTTTTCTTTGACAAGCCGCCAAAGAATGCGGGTCATTTCATCACCGTCGATTTCCACGACGGGATTTTTCATTTCAATTTTTTTCATTTAACCGGCGTGGCACATCAGAGCGCATCCTGTTCACGCACTTTTCGATGTTCCAGTTCCTGATGCAGCCCCAACTCTAAGAGCTGCCCCACATCAATAATCAGCGACACCGAACCATCGCCCAGAATTGACGCGCCGGCAATTCCTGGAGAGTTTGTATATTGATCGCGTAGCGGTTTAATAACGACATCTTCTTCACCAATAAGGCTGTCGACCATAAAGCCCATTTTTTTTTCGGCAGTGCCGACAATCACGATAAAGTTAAAATCATCGTGCGATTCGGTGCGTATGCCAAATAGTTGATTAAGCCGCAACAACGACAGTACATCGCTTCGAATATTGAATACTTCGTTGCTGTCAATAAGTTTTATGTCTTCAGGCTTTATTCGCAGGCTTTCAATAACGCTGGTAATCGGTATTGAATAAATCTCTGTCCCCACACGTACAAGAAGCCCCTGAATAATTGCCAGCGTCAGCGGCAGTTTAATGATGAACTTTGTCCCTTTGCCTTTTTCGCTGTTCACTGTTACCGTGCCATTAAGTTTTTCGATTTGGCGTTTTACTACATCAAGCCCCACACCGCGGCCGGATATGTTGGTAATCGTTTTTGCCGTTGAAAAGCCCGGCTCGAAAATAAGATTGAATGCCTCAGGATCGGTAAGCACTTTGTTGGGGTGAATAAGGCCGCGTTCAATAGCCTTTTGTTTTATTGCCTCGACATCAATCCCTTTGCCGTCATCACTGATTTCAATGACGATCATGTTGCCTTCGTTTGTTGCCTTGAGCACCACGACGCCCTCTTCGGGTTTTCCTGCTGCTGCGCGAACATCGGGCATTTCAACACCGTGATCAACAGAATTACGCACTGAATGCATAATCGGATCCAAAAGATCTTCGATTACCGATTTGTCCAGTTCAGTTTCTTCACCTTCAATAATCAAATTGATTTTCTTGCCCAGACTTTTGGAAAGATCGCGCACAAGACGGGGGAACCGGCTGAAAATCTGGCTTATCGGCACCATGCGAATTCGCATTACGCCTTCCTGCAATTCTCCGGTAATACGCCCTAAATTCTGCGAAGTCGAACGGAATTTAACAACAGTATTTTTGAGTGAAGTTTCAAAACTATCAAAAAGCGTAAACACATCGCCAAATTCTTCGGTTATTTCTTTACGGATCGCTTTTGACGTGTTTCCTTCGGAAAGCTGTTCACAATATGCAGGCAGCGTATCAAAAAGATTTTTAAGCCGGTCGCGGTACCTCGCCTCCAGCGTGTGCAATTCGTTTACCAGGTCTCCAAACTGATTGGCAATCTGATTGAATGTCGCTTTGGTAATCACTGTTTCAGAGACAAGGTTTAAGAGGTCGTCAATACGTTTGGAATCCACGCGAAGTATCGCACCGGCCTCTTTGCCGGCTTTCTTGGCATCATCGCTGGACTTGCCATCGGCCTTTACCGCCGGTGCGCTGGCCGCCGCCTTAGGCTGTGCCACAGGAGCCGCCTGCGCCTGAGCGGCGGGAGCCGACGGCTTTTGTCCGGAAGCCGGCGCAGATTCTTCGTCAGTGATTTTTTCAACAGTAGCATCCAGCGATACATCAGGAAGTATCACATAACTTCTTAGTTTTTCGGTGTTTTCATTTGAAGCAATATAGTAATCAACAACAGGGAAAAAAGCATCATCGTAGAGAGCGTCGAAATCGGGCGTAGTTTTAAGCACAGATCCCAAACTTTTAAGCGCCGCATAAACCTGAATACCGCCTACCGTATTCATAACAGAATTTTCATCAAAGGTAACGGAGATTTTATAGACAGGCAGCCCTCCTCCCGCATCAACAAGATCCGCAGCTTCTGATGCGGAAATCCCCGTTCCCCCCGTGGCCGCCGCCGGCGCAGCAGCCACGGGGGCAGATTTGACCGGCGCGGTGCGTTTTGCCGGCGGTGTGCCCCCGCCTTCCCCAATGAGTGTGTGGAGGGATGCTTCCATTTGGGAAGTATCATCCTGATAGACAGACCCTTCCATACGTTTGTGCAGCATCTCTTTAACAATGTCGATCGCTGAAAGCAGGGTGTCAACTACATTTTCGTTTACAGACAACTTATCTGAACGAATTGCATCCAGCACATCTTCAACAAGATGGGTAAAATGGGCAAGTTCCTGCATTTCAACGGTTGCCGCCCCGCCTTTAAGGGTATGAGCCGCACGGAAAATCTCGTCTACGGCATCGTGGTTGGCGCTGTCGTTCTCTAATGCGAGAATGTTCTGCTCCAGCGTGTCCACCTGCATCTGGGCCTCACTAAAAAAGTCTTTTAGCAGTTCTTCGTTATTGGGATCTAAATAGTCGCTCATTGACTTCTATTTTCAGTACATTTCTGCCTTTCGTCAAGCGGTTGAGCTGCCCCGCGAAAAAAGCACCCGCCATTCCGCCGCCCCCGCTTGACAAAAATTCCCGCCCTGTGTTACCCTGCTTTCAGTATGAAAACAGGCGGTGAACCGTGGAAACACGATAGAGCGCATTTTCCCTCAAGTTTAGCCGGCGAGCTGCCGAACACACACACACACACACACACACACACACACACACACACACACACACACACACACACATGAATTCGCCCTTTTACCAGGTATAGGGCTTAGTTTAGGGGAGAGGTCTGCCCGCGGGCGGTTGTCAGTTGTCAGCGGCTTTCCTCCGAAATATGTTACCTGCCGCAGATGTCGCTATTTACTCACATATATCGAACACAAAACCGGCAACGGATAACTGGCAACCGACAACAGAATCGCCAATACCGCCGGATACGTCCGGCGTTTGGAAATATAAGACATGCGGTATTGACCGCAGGGGAGAAAAAAGATGAATAGCGAAATGTTACATTGGGGAGTTTTAATCGTTCTGTTTGTTTGGCTTATTATTGCCGGAAGACTTTTTTGCGGTAAAGTATGTCCAGTAGGCTACGCGCAGGATTTGATATTTAAAATCCCATTTTTCATTAAAGTAAAAACATTTAAAATTGATAAATACATACGCCTGTTAAAGTATTTAAATGTATTTATAAATTTTTTACTATTACCTGTGTTGGCCCTTTTAGGATATATAGCCTCAGAAAACGAAGAAGCTGGGCCTCCGAAAATAATATTGATTGCATTAGCAGCATCAATGGTTTTTGCCGTAATTATCCGCAGGCCGTTTTGTAAATACATTTGTAGTGTAGGAACGCTAAGCTCATTATTTAATAAATTTTCATTTTATAAATATAAAACACTCAATGAAAAGTGTATTCAATGCGAGGTATGCGTGAAAAAATGTAAAATGGATATTATTCCGTATACGATGAAAAATTCGTTTGAGTGTATACGGTGCGGTTATTGTAAGAAAGTATGTCCAAAAGGCGCGATTATTACCGGTTTTAATACCCAAAAAATAGAACAATGAACTACATCAGAGCCGGCAACGCAGTATAAGATCCTTTTCTGCTTTAATCCCAATCTTCCAGATGTTTTTGAATTATGTTATTCCACATCTTGCAAATGGAACGCCTGCTCGATGAGAGCCATAACATCTTCCAACTGGTCAAGGCTGTCAAAGCCCACCTCAACATCGCCGTTGCCCCATCTGCCAATTCCGGTAATATCCTTACACAAGCCTTTGGGGTCGATAATTTCCGCAAACTTCATATTCAGCGAAAGCCTGAGTCTGGACTTTTGAACGACGATGTCCACAAAATTCGTGTCCGCTTTGTAGGCGATATAGAGCTTTTTAAACTCCCGTTTGACAAACGTGCCAAGATTAAAAATTCTGGTGTTCAGCTTCTCAAACAGAATCTTATTGAAAGCGTTTAATTGGTCATAGCTGTCGAGCGTGTATTGTTGGGCGGTATCATCCTGTTTGCGGTATGGCGCAAGTTCAGCATCGGTGAGCGCCGGATACGGCCATGCCTTTTTCGCAATCTCGCCAAGCTGCCCGGCGCGTTCGTTGACTTGCGGTTCGCTCCATGCAGTCTGCGTAACGACGTATTTATTCAGCCTGAGCGCGCTCTGCTGAAAGCCGCCGTCCATCGTGAGTTTAGCGGCAAACGGCGAATCGCTCATTTCGGAGTTATACGCCGTCAGCGTCAAATTGCCGATGCTGTGTACACAGTGCTTTTGCGCTTCACTCCAGCCGCTGCCGAGGGCGGCAACCCAATCCGCGGACAGGTGCGGGTTCTGTGGAATGATGTGTTCGATGGTAAGGTTCTCTGTCGCCACGACCGATTTATTATCCCAGTTTTCAAGCCGGTCAAGGATATAACGGCAGCGGTTCATGTGGTAGATGTCCCGTTTCGTGAACACATCCACGAAGCGTTCGTCGTCCGGAAATTCCTTGTAGGAGTCGAGCAGAATGAAAAACGCCTTTACCGAGTTCAGGTAATCATCCGGTTTGATGTCATTCTTCATCGTGGCAAAGGTCTTGTTGAGGGAGTTTGTCGGGATGTCGCAGACGGCGCGGCGCAGGACGTAGCTCACGCAGAGCCGCACGATTTCCCGCAGTTCCTCGATAGTAATCAAACCCTTGTCGCAGTCGTCGTGAACTTTCAACAGGAACGGATAGGCAACCTCCATACGGATAGCTTTCATATCGCCGTAGAGCGATTTGAGGACGCTGTCGGAACTCCTTGCAAAATACATATCGGTGTGGCGCTTGGCGAAGCCGTAAATGTCTTGGCAGAGGTCGCGGATGCTTAGCCCGCTTCCATTGTGAAAGGCGCAAAACTCTTTGTATACTTCGTTTTTATTCGGAATCCTGCCAAGCTTCATGGTGAGGTAATCGCGGAAGAAATTGTCCAGCAGTTCGCTCTGGTGTTCATAATCAAAAAGCAGTTCCGTAGGCCGCCAGATGTTGTTGTAGACATCCGTTTGCGTTGCGGAGTCCAGACCCATAAGCAGGTGGTTGCGGATGAGGTCGGAATTCTTTAAGTCCATGCCGGTTGAGTTGAGGCTCTCGAAAATCGCCTGCGCGTCGTCATACTGTCGGTCGAGGACGATGTCCACGATTTGCAGTCTGCCAATGGCGTCATATAGATCGGAAGGCGCAATTTCATCTTTGCCGATTTGCCCGGCGAAGAAACTATAGTTTTCAAGCACACGAGATTTGAAAGTTTCTGGAACCGGCGCACCCTCAATCTTTTTTATGAGAGCGTCCCTGTCGGACTGCGTGAGCAGCAGCTTGTACCTGGCGTTGCCCGTCTCGTACTGATTCAAAAGCAAGGTGTCCGTGATTTTGTCCGGGTTTACGCCGCAGTCAGAGTTCGCCCTGGCGTGGTCGCGGAAGGCAACGAGAAGCAAGGTCAGCGTGGTGAGCCGCTGCTGGCCGTCAATAATCATCGCACGGGTTGAGCCCGCCGCGGAGTCCTCGTCGATGCGGACGATAGAGCCGACGAAATGCCCCTCGCGCTGCGTGTTGTGGAGATTGACAATATCACTCCAGAGACGGGCGCACTGTTCACGCTCCCAACTGTAGGTTCTCTGATACAGCGGTATCAGGTATTGGCAGGTCCCGCCAAGGTACTTGTAGATGTTGCTCTTGAATGCGTTCATTTCCGTTGCCCTCCTTAAATAAGCAGAATCCGTTTATAATGTGCCCCTATTATAGACAGACTTTAATTATCAGTCCACATCTCGCACTGCCCGATGACTGTGGCGATGGCGTCTTCCATGCCCTCAGGCGGGTACTTGTAGTGCTTCAGCAGCCTCTTGACCATGCGGCGCATTCCGGCGCGGGCGGATTCTTTTTTCTGCCAGTCGATAGTGCGGTTCTTGCGGAGCATAGCGGCAAGTTCGCGGGTCATCGCCACAAGCTCCTCGTTTTGGTAGAAGTCTTTCACGGCTTC
>JAITHM010000144.1 GCA_031279965.1 Spirochaetaceae bacterium | reverse complement strand
CCGCGCCGCAAGACCGTCCGCACCCCGCGGAGCTACTCCTTGGTGTTTTCATTGATAATCTCCTAGGTTAATTCAGATTTTAAGTATAACTTACCACGGCTCAAGCATTTTTGTCAAGCGGGGTGGACGCGGCGGCGGCAACCACGACTTTATCGCGCTGCGAAAGCGCATCCTCTCCCCAAAGCCCGTGCCGTAATACCGGGGGCTAGAACAACCGTGTAAATCTTTTGTAAATTACCTGTAGTATGTTCATTTTCAAAGGAGGATACTTATGTATGATGAAACAAACCCCTATCAAAGCCCACAAACAGAAAGCATACCGGTCTCCGGCACTCAAAGCGGGACATTCTTCACTGAATCCATGCTGGATAATCTGCGCCGTACCGCACCGTGGGCACGGTTCATCGGTATTTTAGGATTCATTTGCGCCGGTCTTATAATTCTAAGCAGTTTTAGTTTTATTATGATTCTTATAACCAGTACCGGAGCATTGTTTGCTTCGAGCGGGTTTGAATGGGCAGAGCTTTTTAGAGGAACTGTTGGAATCATTGGCGCTATAGTTTATTCTGTTTTAGGCGCGTTATATTTTCTGCCGGCACGGTTTCTTTATGTATTTGGTACAAAAATTCGCAACTATTTTCTCAGTTACAATAGAGAAGATTTGGAAGCTGCTTTCCGCAATAATTTTTTCCTGTGGAAATTCCTTGGTATTTTTGTAATTGTTATCCTTACGGCAATTCCTGTTTTTATCATTGCAAGTATTATTCTTGTTTTCTCGCTTTCCTAACCTTCACGCAAAATCAAGATGACCAAGCCGCTCGATACAACTATTTCCGCACTTACTCCTGAAGGAATTGAATATACACTTTATCCCGCCGGCCTTGCAGCTCGCGGGACTGCTTACGCACTTGATATAGCCGTACAATGGACGCTTATCATATCTGCCGCACTTATTTTTTCTACGTTCCTTTTTGATGCGATAGGTTTCTGGTTCATACTCCTTTTGATGTTTGTTGTTGAGTGGTTTTACCAAACATTGTGTGATATTTTATTTCAAGGTCAGAGTCTGGGAAAGCGAATTATTGGTATTCGTGTTGTCCAAAGTGATGGTTCACCAGTAGAAGGCGGCGCGTCTTTTTTGCGTAATTTACTTCGCTTTGCAGATACCTTTCTTATGCTTTACCATATCGCAGTGCTTTCAATAAGCCTGAGCGGCGGTTTCCGAAGGATTGGCGACTTTGCGGCAAATACACTTGTTGTATACACCGCTAACGCACGCTTTGTGCTTCAAAAAAACTGTTTATCTCAAACTTCAATTTGTGCAATTTCACCGCCGCGCCCATTGAGCCTCATCGAGAAACAAACGCTCATCACTTTTGCGGGACGGTATTCACTCTTGGGACGGAATCGTGCGGACGAAATTGTCAAGCCGTGGACATCCGCGCTTGGCTGGCAGCCGTTCGCCACAGCAAGTCCGGCAACTTCGCCATCAGAATATGTGCTTGGTCTTGCAAAAAACTGGACGGGCGAAGCATGACTGAACAGCGTTTTCTCGAAAAACGAGAAGCCGCGTGGCAGCGTTTCGAGGTTCTCTTGCATGCCTCACGACGTGAATTCGCACGGCACGCAGCACAATTTCCTGCAATGCTTTATGCGCTTACCGGCGACTTAAATATTGCAAAAGCAAACGGTTTTGATCCTTCTCTTATCGAACGCCTTAATCGTTTAACACTTAATGGCAATCAGCTTCTCTGCAAGCCCCGGCCTTTTTCTTTTAAAATAATTACGGAATATTTTATACATACTCTGCCGCAGAAAATTCGTACCCACTGGCGTTCATTTGCCGCCTGTTGTTTGATATTTTATGGCACCGCCATTTTCGTTGCACTGCTTTGCATAGTCAAACCGGCAACTATCTCACAAATACTTAATCAGAAAACGCTCACAAACATGGAGGATATGTATAATCCACAAAGTCCGCATTATTTTAAACCTCCCAACATAACCACGAATGCAGATATGTTCGCTTATTATATTTACAACAATATTTCCATTATTTTTAGAACATTTGCCGGCGGTATTTTTGCCGGCATTGGCAGCCTTTTTATTCTTGTAACTAATGCGGTTTTTTTAGGCTCGTTGATGACCCACCTTATACAACGCGGTTTTGGCGAGCCATTAATTTCATTTGTGTCAGGACACAGCGCGCTGGAATTTACCGGCCTTATATTGGGAGCGCAGGCAGGTCTTATTCTTGGTTACCGGCTTTTTGTTCGGAAAGGCCTCTCTTTACACGCCTCGCTCCGTGACGCGGGAAAAACTGCATTCCCACTGCTTGTCGGCGGGGCAATTTTTGGCTTTTTCGCGGCAATTATTGAAGCATTTTGGTCATCCCAAGTATCAATTTCAACTGAAGTACATATTGTTTTTGGCGGCATCATAACATTTTTGCTTATCATTTATCTTCTGTTTGCCGGTAAAACACCCGGTAACGCCAGATAATTCTTCAATTTAAGCAACGCACTCTCAAGAGAAAATTTTCACTGCCGATAAAGAGATTATGCAGAGAGCGTTTGTATCAAATCTTATTATAACCGTATTTGCGGTATCAGCCTGCGCGTTAAATCATAAATCGTTATACGCCGATGAAGTTTCGCCTTTAAATCCTGAGGATGAACTTGCTCTTGCCCGAACCGCCCCTTGGCTTTGGGAACCACCGTCTTCTTCGCATACGCGAATTCCCCCGTCACCTGAAAAAATTTTAGGGAAGGGAAAAATTAAAAGTGAAGAACTTGCCTGGTTTCTTGTAAAAACCAATCCCTTTATACAAAAAGACTTTGCGGAAGATTTTGCAAAAATCTATGTTGAAGAAGCAGCACTTGAAGGGGTCAATCACGATGTCGCATTTTCGCAAATGTGTCTTGAAACAGGCTTTCTTTCATTTGGCGGCCTGGTCAACGCAGATATGAATAATTTTTGCGGACTTGGCAGTACCGGCCCCGAGACACGCGGTGAAAGTTTCCCTTCCGCCCGCATCGGTGTCCGCGCACAGATTCAACATCTTAAAGCCTATGCAACTGACGAGCCGCTTAATCAGGAAAATGTTGACCCGCGCCGCCACTATGTTCGTGCGGGTTCAGCATCAACTATTTATCAGCTTGCCGGCTCATGGGCCGAAGACAAAGAGTACGGCAAGAAAATTAAAATGATTCTTGACCGCCTCTATGCCGCAATCTACACCGTCAAATAACCATATTCCTTCATCACCGCATCAATAACGCGCGCGGCGTCTTTATCTATCGCCGTATCGCCCGCTTTACACTCAATAACCGATTTGTCCGCGCGCCGCACTTTGAACGC
>JAITHM010000122.1 GCA_031279965.1 Spirochaetaceae bacterium | reverse complement strand
CACACTCGATGAACTAAACCGTATCTACCAGCTCTACTTGATATATGGGAAGCTTACGTTTTCTCAGTTCTCCCCCTTTCCTACGATTGAGGGATCTCTTTGGACAGGCACAGAATACGAGGAAATGTCTGCGGCAAGAATCGTGGCAGGCTTTGCGTGGGCGCTCAATTTGGGCGTAAGGGCAACCGGCGATAATTTTTCCGAAAACTTTGGTCTTGCGAGTAAAGACATGTACTTAGGTGCCTGTCTTATCCGTAGAGTAAATTAGCGTACCGCTCTATCCCCAAAACTGCTATGCGGTTTTGGGAAACTTCAGACTCTAGCAAGGCTGGAAACTGCCGGCACACGGTTGACGGAGATGGTGTGGAAAGGTAGATTTTTGTATGATTTCATTATTTACAGAAATGCTTTCGTATCCGTTTCTTGTACGGGCGCTTATTACAGGAACGCTTGTTTCGTTGTGTGCGGCGCTGCTCGGTTCAAGCCTTGTTCTTAAACGCTATTCGATGATAGGCGACGGACTTTCTCATGTTGGGTTTGGGGCGCTTGCTGTTGCTACCGCGCTTCATACTGCACCGCTTGCCGTTGCCATACCGGTTGTACTTGCCGCCGCTGTTATATTGCTGCGGCTTTCTGAACAAAGCAAGATACGGGGTGATGCCGCGATTGCGCTTATTTCAACGGCATCACTTGCCCTTGGCGTACTGCTTATCTCAAAAACAAGCGGTAGAAACATTGATATATGTAATTTTCTTTTTGGCAGCATACTTGCAGTAACAACAAATGATGTTCCGGTAAGCATCGCACTTTCTGTTACTGTGATTGTGCTTTTTTTACTCTGCTATCATACTTTGTTTGCAATAACTTTTGATGAAACATTTGCCCGCGCCGCTGGTGTTAAAACAGAAATTTTCAATCTGTTGATAGCGTTATTAACGGCGCTCACTATTGTGCTGGGTATGCGGGTGATGGGCGCAATGCTTATCTCAAGTTTGATTATCTTTCCTGCGCTTAGTTCCATGCGCGTCTTCAAGCGCTTCAAGAGCGTAACATTGTCATCAGCATGTATATCGGTAGTGTGCTTTCTTGCGGGGATGATAGTATCGTATGTGTATGAAACGCCTGCCGGTGCCAGTGTCGTGCTTATCAATGCGGCGGTTTTCGGTCTTTTTTGGCTGATGCGAATCGCACTTAATGCCTGCCGCACTCCTCTGCATCGCCGCGCAGTATTGCCAGGGCATGTGGAAGTTCATCAGCAATAAAATCCAAATGCTCACGAACTGCTTGGGGGCTGCCCGGCAGGTTGATGATAAGCGTCTGTTTGCGGAGCACCGACACAGCACGGCTTAACATTGCACGTTTAGTAAACTGAAAACTGTGCATGCGCATTGCTTCGGCTATGCCCGGCGCGGTACGGTCGGCGATTGCCAGCGTCGCTTCAGGGGTGCGGTCGCGGGGGGAAAATCCTGTTCCGCCTGTGGTAAGTATCAGATCGGTAAGGCCAGCATCGGCAAGGCGGCGCATTTCATCTTGCAGAAGCACTTCATCATCGGGGAGCAGAACAGTATGAGTTACCGCATAGCCGCGCGCCGTCATAAATGCGGCAATGGCTGGCCCGCTTTCGTCCTGACGTTCGCCCCGCGCCCCCTTATCGCTTGCAGCAATTACCGCAACACGGTACCTGTTAATCTGTCTTCCTTGGTTTTCGTGCACATACTACGATTTTTTTTCTTTCCGGCCTGGCTCTTCCGGAAGGATCTTTTGTGGGGGCTGCCCTTCCGTGACCAGGCTTTGCGGAACCATCTTTTACGAAAGCTAGTTTTTTTCGCGGGGCGCCTTTTTCAAAAGCAGCCTTTCCGGCAGGCCGTGCCGGGTGTTTCCGTTCACGCTGCGCTTTTTCCAACGTTTTGAGCGCTTCATCAAAACCTTTAAGGAAAGGTTGAAGATCATCAGCAAAAAGTATTACTGACTGCCGTTCAAAACTGCCTGTTTCGCGGTTAGTGCTTTCTACAATGTTAAGGTAGAGGTCACCATGCCGGTTCTCTTTGACATTAAAAAAATAAGTGCGGTTTTGCATCTGCACTTTTGTTGAAAAAATCTCGCCCCGGATACCCATATTGCCTCTAGTTTGCGGAAGCAGCATCAGCTTCAAGAACCATCTGCCGCTGCCATGTTATCAAATAACGCTCAAACGCTTTGCCTGTGCCTTCGACATCGGCCATCACGCGGAATACCGGTTCGGTTGCTGAACCACGCATCCACAATGCCGCACGAGCGCTGCCTTCTGTGCCATACAAGTTGATTTTGAGCCCGCCTTTACCCGCGCGGCCAAAATCATCATCGCATGCATATTCATCCATTCCGTTATAACAAAACGCATGCCATATTGCAATGCCATACGCGGCAAGTTCCTGTTTGGTTTTTTCCCAATGGGCAAGAAACACCTGCTGGTAAGCCGCCTTGAGTTTACCGTGGTCTGTTGTTTTGATTTTGAGCAGCGCTTCCGGTGTATACGCCCCTGTCGTGATAAAAGGCGGCAACGCTTCGATGACACTGGCAAGAGGCAGCGGCCTGGATTCGGGAAGCGGAGGAAGGTGAAAAGGGCGTGCGGCAGAGCAAAAACCGTCAAGGGTAAGCAGTTTGATCACAGACATTACTGTTCCAAGCGGGTCACGCACTGCTGATGGATGCGTGATCGTCCCTCCTGCAGCGCCTTCCCCAAGAATACGGACTGTCCAACCTTCGCTGCGCAAGCGGCGCGCGAGCGAAACAACGTTGGCTTCGCCTACTTCTGCACGAAATACCCGTGCACCAAATGCGGCGGCTATCCTGTCCACGCGCATAGAAGTTGCGTCATTCACCGCCACAGCGATTTTTTCGGTGCGGCCTGTCCAAGCAAGATGGCAGAGTTCGGAAAAACACACAAGGGCAAATACTTCCTGCGCTTCGAGCGGACGCGCCGCATTCAAGGCATCATCCCAAACAACAAGATTGCCTCTGTCACCATCGCAGTCAGGGACATACCCCAGCATGAATGCATTGTTTTTTTGATGATATTCCTCCAAAAGGCGGCAGCATGGTTTCAGAGATTCACCTTCCGGTACTATACGATGGACGATGGTACCAGGCGTACTATTAATTGCGGCAAATTCAATGCCAAGCGCCGGGAAAAAATCGCTGTCAATGCTCGCCGCCCGTGCCGAACCGTTAAAATCGCAGACAACACCGAGCGGCCTTTTCTGGAGCGCCGTTTTTAATGCCGCCGCCATCTCTGCCGCACCGATTCCGTCTCCGGCGATAAGGCTCCCAATAAAGGCTTGATATGCCGCACGGCACCGGCTTTTAACATCAATCTGAGGGGAATGGGCCGCGGCGGCACTGGGAACGCCCTGTTCAACTTCCCTCCGAAATTCAGCGATTAAAGCCGCCGCATCGTCCGCGTTGAGTACGCCGCCGTCAAAAAGGCCGAATTTAAGGCCGTTATGTCCAATGGGATTATGACTTGCCGAGATATACAAAAAGCCGCCGGCAGCGCCCTGATCACCCAAGCTTCGTGCATAGGCCATGGTTTCCGGTGCGGCGGCATAATGAGTCCGATGTACCGTGCAGTTTTCCTCGGCGAGTGCTTCAAGAACAGCCTGTTCGATGCATGCACCGGTGGGGCGCGTATCCCGTCCAACAATGACAACAGGTTCTGCGGTGCCAGTCTTTCGCCGGAGAAACCTGGCAAAAACCCGGGCTGCACAGGAAGAAATTGCCGCCGATGCGGCGGAAATAGCAGAACTGCCGTCTTCTTCGCCGCCTTTGGCAAATATTCCCCGCCAGCCTGACGCAGAAAGTATCATAGAATCAAGTGTTGAGCTAATATCGTGGTACGTCACAAATCTTGAGCTGAGGGGATAATATCGTAAAGCCAGGCAATACGCGCCCAACCATCACCATAGGTTGCTGCTGTTGTAATTTCCTGGCTGATTGCGCCCAGCCTTACATGGTTTAAGCCACCCGCACCAGAAGTTTGCTGATGTGCAACGCTCGTGTTCGTGGCGCCGCCTTTAAACCCGCCGCCACCGCCGCCATTACCCTCTCCGTCGCCGCCGGTATTATCAAACCCGCCTTTTCCGTTCATGCCAAAATCGTTGGGCGCCGCACCGGACAAGGGCGGGGATATACTGCCAAAGACATGACCTTCGCCAGCCGCATCACCGCCCGATGCAACAGGCCAAGGCGAATTTGCCCGTTGTGCACATCCGCCGCCGCCGCCTGCTACGACAAAACGAATGTCATCTTGGGTGTAGGTAAACCTTTGGGAAAAAACAGCCGGACTTCCACTTATATTTCCCAGCATAATGTCAGTAGAGCCACCGCCGCCGGTGCCTGGTGCCCAGGAATCGCCCGCATCAGAAAAATCGGGGCCGCTGCCCGAACCATGACCGCCAGAACCGCCGTTAGGCCAGCCGCCCGGCTTTGTCTCCGTATAATTTTTTTTAAGCAGTGTATAATTGCTGGTTATCTGATCGTAGGTTGCCGTGCCTTTCCCCTGCGAACCGGCCCGCACAGTAAGCTGTGTATGCGGAGGAAACTCGTACGATGCCCGTACGTGACCGCCCCTGCCGCCAAGAGCGCTTGACTCTTTGGTTGTGTTTGTCTGATGTCCGCCGGAAGCGCCGGTTGCCTCAAGACTGTAAGCCGCCGTGTATTCAGGATCAAGATGAGCACTGACCGGCGCTCCTGTGGCAGTAAACATCCGTTCGCGGATTCTTATCACCGGCTTGCTGCTCGTTAAATCCGCCACCACATCGGAAAGTAAGTCAAGCTGCCGGGAAATTGCTTGTAAATCATATTCAATATAGTCTTCAATAGCTGTTTCTTTCTTCCCTGCGGCGTCTATCTTCACATATTCACGTTGTGCCTGCTTTCCTTGCAAAAACAGATTCAATTGATCAATAATAATGGAAATTTTCAGTGATTCAATCGTGTTATGCGCCGGGTTGCCAATGACAAGAGCTACTTTGCCTTCAATAGTTGAAAGTAAATCTTCGTAATTGTAGGCCATTTGATCATAGGCATCAGGCCGTACCAGCGAAATTGAATACGTGTTTGATAATGTTCCTACTTCTTTTTCTTTTTCTAAAACAGGACGTTCAACATGTACCGTAACAGTGCCGGCATAGGCCGTCTCGTCGAGCGCGGCAATAAGATATGTGCCCTTGTCAAGCGGTTCAATTTGTTGTTTAAGCTTTTTGACATTGCGGTATACGGCAAGTCTGTCGTTAGGGTGTTCAGTAAGAATACTCAAAATAAAGTCCCGTGTTGCATCAGCGGTAATGACTACGTATGAGTTGACCTGTTTGTTAAATGCGACAAGCCGCTCAGATTCATCTGCATCAACATTGTTAAAAGTCAAATTGCCCAGCGTAACTTTAGCGCGTTGTGTTGGCAGGGGGGCATCAGTTGGATCTCTGCCCTGTACCGTGCATGTTGAAACCAGCACCGGACATAAAGTAAGCAACATCATTATTTGTGGTGTCCGCTTCATAGTATCCCCCTTCACATTAGTATATCATATACTTCTAGGCGTGTGTCAAGCCGTTTGCGCGGCTCGCGGGTAAAGATTGACTATATGGAAGAAACGCGCTAGATTAAGCTGATTATGCGACACTAGCTCATCAGGATAGAGCAACGGCCTTCTAAGCCGTAGGTGGCACGTTCGACTCGTGCGTGTCGCAGACAATAGGAATTCAGAATTTATGATAATCCGAAAATGCAGGAGCCAAGTGTGGCAAAAACAGTGTTTCGTCCTGGTGAAATAGCGCTGAGCAGCGCACGTGTCGTTCTGTCCCCGCCTTTCCCCGAAGAAAAACCTCTCGAAGCTGAACCGCCGGAAAACTTGGAAGAAGACGATGATGGCGTCTTTATTGGGCCAACGCCTGCCGAACTTGAGGCAGAGGCAAATAAGCGGCGGACTGAATGGGAAGCTGAGCGGATTGCTCTGCTTGAAAATGCCCGTGCGGAGGCAACTGCATTAAAAGAGAACGCCCAGCACGAGGCCGATGAAAAACTCAGTTCTGCGGAAGCAGAAGCTGTCACATTGCTCGCTGATGCCCGTAAAGAAGCTGAAAAAACAAGCTTGGGGGCTGATGATGCCGCCGCATCAATCAAGAGCGCTGCAGAAACAGCGGGCGAGGAGCTTCGTAAGATGGCTCAGGCAGAAGGTTTCGAGAAAGGTCGTGAGGAAGGCTATGCCGCCGGATTTGCCGAGGTTCAGCGCCTTGTTGTGCGGACACAGGTAATTCTGGAACGGCTCCAGGATAAACGCAGTGAGGTTATTGCCGAAGCAGAACAGCAGATTGTTGACCTTACACTGGTGCTTGCCCGTAAAATTGTTAAGACAATCTCAGAATCACAACGAACTGTTGTTATCGAGAATATTAAAGAAGCACTTGCCAAAGTAAAGAGCCGCGGGAAGATTACAATAAAGGTTAATCTTGCTGATTTGGAACTTTCCACCGCGCATCTTGCCGATTTTACCCGTACGATCGAGGGGGCAGGAAACATTCAGATTCTGGAGGATACCTCGGTAGATCCCGGCGGCTGTGTTATCGAAACTGATTTTGGCGAGATTGACGCGCGGATTGCCAGTCAATTTGCCGAGCTTGAAGCGCGCATACTCGAACTTTCGCCCATCAAAAGCAGGGTCTAGTAAAAATGAAAACAGACCTGTTTGCCAAATATTTTGATATTGTCAAAGAAACAGATACGATTACCTGTGTTGGGTATGTGTGCCGTGTTCAGGGGCTTCTTATTGAAAGCCGGGGGCCGCACGCGGTTATTGGTGAAGTTTGTGTTCTTTTTGCGCGGGGAACGAAGATCCGGGCAGAAGTTGTCGGTCTTGCGCGGGATGGCATTGTTCAACTTATGGTTTATGGCGAAACGACCGGTGTTGAAGTTGGTTGTCGCATCAAGGCGACGGGCAAGCTTCTTTCGGTGGCCTGTTCGCCGGAACTGTTGGGCAGAGTGCTGGGGCCTACAGGCGAACCTATTGACGGCAAAGGGGCGATTGCCACATCGGTCAGGTATCCGGCTCTGGCAAGCCCGCCGCCGGCGCTCTCTCGTCCGCCGGTAAAAAAACGGGTCGTAACAGGTATCCGGGCGCTTGATGCGCTTCTTGCCACAGGGAATGGCCAGCGTATGGGGATTTTCGCCGGTTCCGGCGTGGGAAAATCAACGTTTCAAGGAATGCTTGCACGAAATACCTCTGCCGACGTTAATGTTATCGCTCTTATAGGAGAGCGCGGACGAGAGCTTAATGATTTTATTGAGCAAAATCTGGGAGAGGAAGGGCTTAAACGCTCCGTCATTGTGGTTGCGACATCGGATCAAAGTGCGCTGGCGCGGCTGCGAGGGGCATATATTGCCGCCGCCTGTGCAGAATATTTCCGTGACCGCGGGATGAATGTTATGTTTCTTTTTGATTCGGTAACACGCTTTGCCCGTGCCCAGCGGGAAATTGCACTCTCTACAGGAGAGGTTCCTGCCCAACGTGGTTACACGCCATCAGTATTTGATATACTGCCTAAACTTCTTGAACGGGCAGGTACTTCGGGCCGGGGAACAATTACTGCGTTCTACACGGTGCTGGTTGACGGCGATGACCTGGACGAACCGGTCTCTGATAATGTGCGGGGTATTCTGGATGGCCACATTGTGCTTTCGCGGCGGCTTGCCGCTCGCGGTCATTATCCGGCAGTTGATGTTTTGCAGAGCATTTCACGGCTTGCTGATGATATTTCTGGTGCGGAAACAAAGAAGGCGGTGCGTATTGTGCGGCGGCTTATTGCTGATTATGCCGAAGCAGAAGATATGATCAATGCAGGGGCGTATAAACAGGGATCGAATCCCGCCCTTGATGCGGCAATCCTCAAACATGACGAAATCGAACGATTCCTTGAACAAGATACTGATGGGAAGGCGACATTGGCGGAAACACTCTCTGCGCTTGGGAAAATAGCGGGAATCGACATTCCCGAAGCTGAATGGAGCATCGGCAGCGAGACAACCTAAATTGCGTCAAACTGACACATCGAAAAACAAATATAGCCCATGTGTTTCATTATGATACATTTAAGTCACGGCTTTCGTCAAGCAGTATAATTCAGCAAATATTTTTAAAGTTTGTTAATTTATTGTATTATAACAAGTTACATATTTTCTTTTACGGGCATGTATAAAATTTACAATCTTGGCACATTTTATGCTTGTTATTTAACCATGGCGGGTAACGCCAAAAATATTTCAAATTTGGAGGTCAAAATGAAATCATTGACTATGTATCACCCTATGGACAGTGTCCGGACTTTGGTCGACATCGACAAACTTATCGGCTCATTCTTTGGAGCGCCGGCAGAGCGTACTGGTGGCGAGCGGTATCCTGCGGTTGATGTGCGCGAAACCAGCGATGCGTACATCTTCGAGGCTGCGCTTCCCGGCTGTGACGATAAGGATGTTGAGGTTCATGTTGATGGCAACACCTTGACAATTGAATCAAAACATGATAAGGTGGACGAAAAGAAGGACGATGCAGGAAATTACATTTTTCGGGAGCGTTATTCGGAAAGTTTTTCAAGATCATTTAAACTGCCCGAAAATGCGGATCCGGCAAAGATTTCCGCAGATTTTAAAAACGGACTTTTGTGCTTGACGGTAGATAAACGTGCAGAGTCCCAGAAAAGGGTTGTTGCTATAAATGCGAAAAAGTCATAAAGTAATGATACTTGTTTTCTGAGTTGCTCCAAAGTATTTAAAAATGATTTAAAAACAATTACAAAACATCAAAGCCCGTGTTCCCACACGGGCTTTTTGCTTTCCAGCGTCTGATTCCAGAACGGCGGTGATGGAACAGTGCGGAATAAAAAAGAGCGTCCCGCAGGACGCTCTTTTTGTTTTGGTGGAAGCGAAGGCTTAGTTGTTGTTGCTGATCCAGGTGATGGTTGCCGCGCCGTTACCCCACTGACCGGCCACGGTGATGGCCGGTGCCGGGGTGCTAACACGATCTGAACGGACATAGTTTGTACCGCCCGCACCAGATGTAACAAGATTCGTGCCCCACACTCCAGATCCATTATACTGAACGTTTGCAGTCAGTGTGCCGCCGCCATTAAAACCGCCGCCACCACCGCCGCGGCCTTCGAATGAGCCGCCTGGAGGGCTTGAATACTCATACCCATTCTGGCCTATTTCGTTCTCACTTGCGCCTGGCTGCGGCTCACAGCCCAAATAAGTCGTATAGCTCTGTGTTGTCATACCTGGTTCTCCGGCATTGCCTCCCGGAATAGAGGTTTGTGCACTTGCTCTTTGCGCCGCCCCGCCGCCACCCGCGGCAACGGCAATGCGCGGGTCGCTGCCATTAAACGTGAGCGGCGAGCTATCGCCCCAGAGCCGCACATCTGTAGCCCCTCCGCCGGCGGCACCGGCAGAGAGAGAGTCGGTGACGGATTTACCCCCATACCCGCCACCGTTCCAGCCGCCGGCTTTTCGCTCGCTGTATCCTTCACTTATTTTTTCGTACTTGCTTTCACCGCTATTATACGTAGCGGTTCCCTCTCCCTCGCCGCCGGTGCGAACGGCAAGTTCCGTGTTCGCGTTAAAGTTAAACTGCGCCGTTACATGGCCGCCTTTGCCGCCGGGCGCGGTATAGCCTTTTGTTGTCCACATGTGGCCGCCGGAACCGCCTTTCAGGTCAAGCTGGTATTTCGCGTTGTGCGCCAGCGTAACTTTCTGCGCAGTTTCCTGGTAACTCAACACCATCTCCGGAACAATTACCACAAGGTTCGGGTTCGCGTTAAGCAGCGCCGTAAGCTGGCGCGCCTTGGCCACTATCGCAGGATAGTCATACTCCTGATAGC
>JAITHM010000157.1 GCA_031279965.1 Spirochaetaceae bacterium | reverse complement strand
AAAATCGCTGCCCACTCCCCACTGTCCACTGCCCACTAAACTGCCAATTCCGCCGGAGACATCCGGCGTTTGGGGGCTGTCTTGTATGAGACGGCTTGATATAAAAATTTTTTGTTATGGAGTAAGGAGAAAAGAAATGACAAAGAAAAAGTGGTTGAGAATGAGCTGCATGGTGCTGGTGCTCGGTATCAGTTTTGTTGGATGCACCACATTTCACGCAACAGGTTTGCAAATGGGGTTGGTGATTAACGGTCAAAGGTATGAAAAGGTTGGAGATTTTTCCGAGAAGGAATGGACAAATAAGTTCCTTGGATGGGGATTCAACGGCGGAACTTTGTTTAATCTTAGCTCTGAAGCAACAGACCCGCGGGTTAGAGACGCCATCGAAAAAAATATCAAGAAATTAGGCGGCGACGCTGCAATTGATATAAAGATACGATACGGCTCAAATCCCATACAATGGATATTTACAGCTTTTACTTTTGGTTTATGGCTTCCCGGGACAGTTACGGTCAATGGCACGGTGGTAAAAGCCGTACGCTAAATAATTCAATCTACTGTGCCATCTAAGACGCAGTATTCCTGTATTGCCGCGCTCTGTGGGTTTGTCATTAAATTTGAATGGAGTGTGGCAGGGCTGGAGAGATTACCCCGCGCTACCGGGCGCGGGGGCTTGCGGCCTTTGCATTATTCCCATCCTTAATTTACGCCTGCCGGAGTGTTCTAGTTAGTGAACACGGACAATACACTTGACGAAGAAGAGGGCTTTTTGCATACTGGCAAGAAAGATTATGAGACCTAAGTATGAAGAAGCAATAAAATTCTTTACTATGAAACGCTGGGACTCTGCGTTACAGTCTTTTCTGGAAGTGGATACATCTGTGTTCAGCGTGGAAGAAAAGGCGGAATATTCCTATTACATTGGACTTTGTTACACCAAACTTGAACGTTTTAACGATGCGGTTCTCTATCTTGAACAAGTAGTTACTGGAGAATCGGGCAATTTGCGTATTTGCCAGTGCCGGCTGACGCTTGCGTATATCTATTTAAGCACCCGCCGTTATAAGATGGCCGAATTTGAACTTGACCGTTTAATCAAGGTGGGAGTAAAGTCAGCGCAAATTTATACCATGTTCGGGTATGCTTCTTGGTGCCAGAAACTAAATGAAGATGCGATTAATTACTATGAAAAGGCGCTTGAACTTGAAGCAACCAATGCAACCGCATTAAACGGGCTTGGTTATGTTCTTGTTGAAACCGGCAAAGATACACCACGCGGCCTTGAGCTTTGTAAAAAAGCAGTAGAAAGCCGCCCGACAAGCGCGGCCTATCTTGATTCACTCGGCTGGGCGTACTTTAAAACCGGAGAAATCTCTGAAGCGCGTTCATATTTACGCCGGGCGCTTGATCTTGCGCCGCGCCATAAAGAGATTTCAAACCACATGAAAGCCGTTGTCGGCGGTGAAGCATCCTGAACAGAATTTTTGATTATGAGGTATACACAATGTTATCAGCGGTTTGCGGGAATTTTTACGTTCCTGATGCTTATCGGGCTGCAGTATTTGTATCCGCAGGAAAAAGAACGCGAGGCGCTCAAAGCGCTTGTTGAATTTGACAATGCTTCGATTGTTGAGAACAAGCCTTTTACAATAACTATTCTGGTAAATCATCCTCAGCCTGCTGAAATTACCGTAGAACCTCCCGATTTCAATGAAGAATTTTATTTCGAAAAACTGCGTTCATCACTCCATATTACCAACAATGGAAGGAAACCGGCCTCTCAAATTTCCGGCAATAATAACGAAGATGAAAGCTCCAAATGGACTGAACTTCAAATAACGCTGATTCCTGTTAAGCAGGGAACATTTACGCTAAACTCATGGATGATTAGCTCTCCAGACGCAATGATAACAACACTGCCTCTGCATATTACTGTGTCTCCAAGTGAAGATGCGGTGCTTCCGCCGCGTTTTGCATGGAGCAGTGCACAGAGTATTCGAATGAATGAAGACAGTTTTGTTACGCTGCGTATCACCGGCTGGAATCAAACACCGCTTCCCCGTGATTTACCTTTGCATGTTCAAACGCCCAAAAATGCTATTGTTGAAGCGCACGCAATTCCACCAGAAGAAGCGGCACGTGGGGCGGTGCTGTACTTGCGGGTGCAGCCGCTTGCCGGTACTGAATTGAGTTTCCATCCGGTTACATTTCGCTATCAGAATTGGGTGCTTGTTGTTCCTGAGTTAAAACTTAAAGTGCTTCCCTCCGCATCACAGACAAGTGAACCTGGTTTGTTACCAGCGTCAAATCCAAAACTCAATATGAAAATCACGGCGGCAGCGAAAAGACAGCGTGTACTCACCTTTCCTGTTGTGCCTGATTTCCCGGGTTTGCTGACTCTCGTGGACGGCGACAGATTCCAACAGACACTTGATGCGGCGCGCGCCGCCTGGCAGAACGGCGATTATGCGGCAGCGCTTGCTGCGCTTCGTGCCGGCGAGCGGGATTTTGCAGCTGGTGCTTCGTTTGCGTATATGCGCAAAAATGCCGAAGCCGCGCTGGGATTGAATCTTATGACGGGTGAAATTTGGTCTCCCGGCCGTCTTTTTATTGCTACAGGTCTGTTAAGTTTGTCAGTGATGATTTTACTGTGCGGCAGGTTTATTTACCAAAAAGTTGCGCATGTTGACCGGCACCGGTTGATGGTAAAAAGCTTTGCCGCAGCGGGAATTGCAACGGTGCTTTCCGGCATCATGTATACAGGCGGAATTGTACGGCAGGGAAAAAGCGCTGTGCTTCGCAGTACCAAAGTCTATGATGTTCCTGAGCAGGAAAAAGAAAGCTCGTTCTTCTTTGAAGAGGGAACACCAGTTCGTATAAAAGCAGCCACTACAGACTGGCTCTACGCCGAAGCAACAAACGGCTCTTCCGGCTGGGTGCCCCGGTCATCTGCCGCTGAGTATTAACCATTGTTAAGATTTTTTTCCGCCGACTTTCCGGGTAAGAAAACCGCTTTTGATACAGCGTGTACAAAGTTTGAGCGTTCCTGTCCTGCCATCAATCTCTGTCTTGAATTTCTTAATATTTGGTTTCCAAACCCGCCGGGTTTTATTGTTGGCATGGCTTACCTTGTTACCTGTTACCGTGTGTTTTCCACAAATATCGCATACACGTGACATAATTCTCTCCGTAAAATTAATAACGTTTAACTATACTCTTTTAAGCTCATATTCTGCAATACCCAGTCCAATCTTTACTCCATGAGTTATTTGGGAATTACCGTCTGTTGCTGGGTGAACATTTCTAAAATGATCGTGAAATCGTACTTCCCGCTCGCCAAGGACGCTTGTTTGTATGGATGGGGCTGCGTTTACCGCATCTAAACATGCTTTATCAAGGGCAACCGGGTCAAATGAGGCAAAAATCCCAATATCAGGAACAATGGGCGCATCGCTTTCTCCATGACAATCACAATAGGGCGAAACCTGATTGATGATGCTGATATGGAAATTTGGCCGCCCGGCAAGCACCGCTTTGGTGTATTCCGCCATTTTCGCATTGAGTATATCGAAGCTCCCTCCCGTCCAGTTTTCAATGGCATTGAAATTACACACTCCAAGACAGCGCCCACACCCTGCGCATTTTGCGGTATCAATGGAAGCTTTTTTATGAGCATCGAACGAAATTGCACCATGAGCACAAAATTTCTCGCATGAAGTGCAGCCTTTACAGAGATCAGGTTGAACATGGGGTTTCCCCTCGTTATGCATAATCATCTTGCCGGCACGGCTGCCGCTGCCCATACCAACATTCTTGATTGCTCCCCCAAAACTCGCGTTTTCGTGCCCCTTAAAATGATTTAACGAAAGAACAACATCAGCATCCATAATGGCCCGTCCAATCCGCGCTGTTGTACAGTATTCGCCGCCGGGCACAGGCACTTCAATATCATCTGTTCCTTTAAGACCATCTGCAATAATGTTATGACAGCCGGTAGAAAATGGAGTGTACCCGTTTTCAAATGCTGCCTGCATGTGATTAAGCGCTTGATTTCGTTGCCCGACATACAGCGTGTTACAATCAGTAAGGAACGGCATACCTCCCCGCGCCTTAACATGGTCAACTACCACCCGTGCCCAGTTGGGACGTAAAAACGCCATATTTCCCGGTTCACCAAAGTGAATTTTTATTGCAACGTATTTGGTATTGAAATCTATTGTATCAATGCCAGCTTTTGTTATCAACCGTTCCAATTTTATCAAAAGACTTTCGCCAATTTTACAGCGCATATCTGTCCAAAAAACCGTTGATTTTGCCATAGCTAACCTCGCGCTGATACTCTGACGATTCCTTCTTTTTCTGTCAAGGGGCTTTCCTTTCTCGCCTTTTAATTGTAACGTGCTGTCACTCAAGCACTATTCACGACTCTGCATTATAGGGTCAGTATGAAGATATTTAATCCGCTTATTTGTGCTGTGCTGGGAGCCATGCTTGGCTATTACGGCATCGCACCCTTTCGGGAAACCCGCTGGGCACTTCCTGTAATTATCGTTATGCTCGCACTTCTTGCCGCGTCATTCTCGTTTTTCCGCATACTTGCCTTTCTTAACTCAGATCACTATTCAAGCATGTGCCGCTCGCGCTGTGCTGTTTTTTTAGCGGCAGGATTCATATTGGGCATTGCCTCACTCTGTACTGCTGCACGTGACGGCATAGTTCGTTTGGGGCTTACCGACCGCGAAATTACCGGTATAAGCGGCATACTACTTGATGACCCAAGGATAAGTTCGTCCGGGCGCGGCTTTGCCACACTCAAATTGAATTCAGCTGCAGGGCACGGCGGTCTTCGGGTATCTGCGCGAGGAAAAGTAACCGTATTCTTTCCTGATGAGGCGTTGCCGCGCCTTAAAGAGTTTGGCCGCCGCAGCGCCGTTTTTGTTGAAGGCTCTTTTGCCGAAGTACGCATGGGAAGAGGCCGGCTTTTTCGTGCAAAGACAACACACATTGTAAAAGGAGCTGGGCAACTTGACCGGCTCCGTACCACACTCAGACAAAACCTTGTGGGAATTTTTGAACAGCGAACCTGGGGCGGACTTGCACTTGCGCTGCTTCTTGGGGTAAAAGACAACCTAGATAATGAACTTGCGGCACAGTATCGAGATGCCGGTTGTTCGTATATTCTAGCGCTTTCAGGCATGCATCTTGCGATTGTTTCGTCAATCATCGCCTTTTTGCTCAAACGCCCCCTTGGCTTAAAACCTGCAGCAGCTTTGGGAGCTGTTTTTGTGCTCATCTACATTTATCTTGTCGGGCCGCAGCCTTCACTTGTCCGGGCCGGCATTTCGTATCTTATTGGGGCGCTCGCAATTTTCCTTGCGCTCAAAACAAATGCCATACACATTGTAGCCCTTTCATTTCTTGTTCAACTTATTTTTGATCCGGCTTCCGGCCTGACAATCTCATTTATGCTTTCATATCTTGCACTTGCCGGCATACTAATTGCAGGAGAACCAATCGGCGCCCTCCTGCGTGGGAGACTGCCTGCGTTGATTGCCGAACCTCTTTCTGCCTCGCTCGGCGCATTTGTCGCTACAATGGCAATAACCATATTTTACTTTGGAAATCTGCGTATAGCCGGTATTTTTGCCGGCCTTGTGATGGTACCGCTTACAACACTATTCATGATTGGTTCAATCATCTTTCTTGTGCTCAGCATAATTCCGCCGTTGGCTCACGCTGTTACACCACTTTTTGACAGCGTATTTTTACTTCTTTACCGGATACTTGAAACAACTGTTTCCACAGCCGCCAATGCTCCGGCTATCCCTGTTATCAATAAGCCGATTTTTGTGATACTATCAATCGTGCTGCCGTTTGCACTCATATTTTTGTGTGCAAAGCGAATTAAAGCACGAAATACAATTGGAACATTTGATTAACTATGATTCACCGTTGCAGCTTGCCGCGTTTTTGGAAGAACACGGCCTTGCTGCGCAAAAAAAGTTTGGACAAAATTTTCTAATAAACAAGGATGCCCGCACCTTGCTCATTACCGCGCTGGAAAGCAGCCGTTGTGATGAAGTATGGGAAATTGGGGCAGGACTTGGCGCGATGACGGCAGAGCTTTTGAAACAAACAGCGCCAGTTCGCGCTTTTGAGCTTGACCGGGGCTTTTGCAAGGTGCTTCGCACTTTTTTTGGTGCGAATGAACGTTTTTCCCTTGTTGAAGGCAACGCGCTTCATACGCTAAAAACTGCTCCATTCAACAGAGCCCGCCAGATTTTTCTGCTGGGAAATCTGCCGTATAACATCGCGGCAAAACTACTGGGAGACTGTATTGAGCACGGTCTTCTATTCCCGCGCATGGTAATTACCGTGCAACGCGAAGTTGCCCGCCGTATCGCCGCCCAGCCTGGCTCAGAAGATTATTCGTCAATCTCGGCGCTTATTGCGACAGTCTACCGGGTACAGTCTCTTACAGTGCTCAAAGGCGATTCGTTTTATCCGGCGCCTCATGTTGAATCTCAAGCGCTTCGTCTTGATTTGCTTGACAGACATCAACGCCTTGAGCCGCCGCCTGAATTTTTCCCCCTCCTCCGCGCTCTTTTTGTAAGCCGCCGAAAAACCGTCAAAAACAATTTGGTAAGTTTTTTAAAAAGCCGAAAATATACAAGCGCGGAATCTTCCGCACAGACACTGCTTGCGGCGTCCGGCATTGCCGCTCACGAGCGTGCAGAACGGCTTAGCTCTGGAGACTTTTGCCGAATGGCACAAATACTCCATGATACGGAGAGCGCCTGTGGCTCATTTTAACTGCTTTAACATCAATAATAGTAAAAACATTCGTAATCCATGGAACGCACCGGTGCGTTTTCTTAGACGATGCACATCAACAATGGATGAAATGCGGCACTGGGAACGCGAAGGAGCTCCGCATGGATCTGTCATCATCACTGATTTTCAAGATGCGGGACGGGGGCGCCTTCCAAACCGGCGCTGGTCAGGAACAGCCGGCAAAAACCTCCTCTTTACCGTCCTTTTTCGTTATGCCGATATTTCCACGATACCCAACGCACTAACACTCCGCATAGGACTTGCCGCGGCGCTTGCCGTAGAAGATGCGGTTCCCGCATTAGCCGGTATGGTTCATATCAAATGGCCCAACGATCTTATGCTGAATGGCCGTAAATTTTCAGGCATTCTTGCAGAAAGCGATGGCAAAAATGTCTTTATTGGAATAGGTGTTAACGTATTGCAGCATGATTTTAAACACCTCCCCCGTGCAACAAGCATAATGCGCGAAGTAAAAATTGATGAAGCGGGCCTGCGCCTCAGACTTTTTGAAACATTACTTGCCCATATTGCCGGTGGTCTTACCAACGACAATCTTTGGCGTGAGCGTATAAACGAACGGCTTTTTATGAAGGGTGAATATGTACAGTTCCTTGCCGGCGGCGCCGAAACACCAACTGTTTGCACCGGCATACTTTGCGGCGTTTCAGCCTCTGGAGCACTCCTTCTTGGCGATAACGCCGGAAACTCCCGCGAATTCATCGCAGGTGAAATTTCAATTGCCGCATGCCGGATTTGAAGGGCGGACTGCCTGTTCTGAATCAGTGCGCCTTAGATCTTATACGGCCGGATTGAATATTCCTGCATAATTTGAATTTCTGAAAACACACGTTCTATGCCGGAAATTTCCTTTGCTGCCGCTGACGCAGTTTCAACCATTAACGGAGAATTCGCAACGCCATAAAGCCGGACTACCCCGCCTGAAACTTCCGCGTTCAAAAAATGAACCCCGATATGCCGTTCATATTGTATGTGATGGATAATACGCTGTGCACATGTTTTCTCCTGTAACCGAAGGGCACATTCTCTTTTAACCTCGTCATTTATAAGCGACTGCGCACAATTTTTGATGAGTTCGGCACAAATTTCAGGATGCAATGCTCCGGTATTCAGCGTAATATGATAATTATCAGGATCTTTCCAGTCTCGCTCAAAAAAGAATTTATGAAAACCTGAACGGTCACGGTCACTTTGTTCAATTATTTGCCATGCGCGTTTTTCATCGCAGCGGAAATAACTTTTTACCCGTTCGATTCGCGCTTTGTAGGACGAAACAAGAAAGACAGGCAGTACTCCGGGAATACCTTCCAACACAACAAAAGCACCTCGTCCAATAAATACACAATCACCTTCTATAGCTTCTGCAAGAATGGCCGCTTTAAGGTAGTGAAGATATTCTTCGCGGTCCTCGGAGAGCGATGAAAAAAACGAAGGTTTGCGCCCGTCATATTTTTCAAGCTTTTTGACGGAAACATCGAATGTTTTAATGCGCTCTTCCAGCACATGTTTATCAATAAGCCGGCAGGATAACTGTTTCGAGATCTCTTTTGCCGTCTCATCACCCAATGCGGCAAGTTCACGTGAAATAGTGATTATACTCATAATAGGCTATAATGCCATAAAATCGGCCTGTTTTCAACGCCGGTTGTGCAGGTAATGTCATGCTGAATGTAACACTCGTGTTTTAACAGATGCTTATTTCAACACGATGGAATTTGCCGTCATGCCGTTTTTTGCGTACACTTTGTCAAGGTTTGCTGGATCCAGAACGCGCTGCCCGCGGTGAAAAAAAACATAGCGCCATCTGCCTGGCGGCAGCGGAAGGGAAATTGTGTAAAACCCTGGGGCGCTTTCTTTAAGCTGATACATAAAAGGATCCCAACCGTTAAAATCACCGGCAACCGTGATTATTTCGCCGCGTTCTGCCCGATAGCTCAGAGTCAAACTAGTAAGCACACCTTCCTCGCGGGGTATTTCTTGAGGAAAAGCCGGCGCTGCGGTGACGGAAAGCTCGAGTCCGGTGTATGGATCAACTTTCCGTTCCCGGTTAAGCGGATCAGCACACCACAATCCATCAATAATCAACCGGTATTCAATCGTCACACTGCGCTGTTCAGGCATCCATGCATAAAAAAGAAGGCCAGAATCACGGAGCATTTCCGGCGGTATTTTGCTTTTGGGATCAAAAGTTACCGTATCATCAATGGGGACAAGCAGTTTAGAAAACCAGTGGATTTTTGAAAAATTTTCACTAGCGAATGCCACGCCAACTTTTTTGTAGATGGACGACGCAGTGAATACAACGGCATCTTCAAAAATTTCAGGCGCTGCCGGTGTTTTAAGCCGCAGCAAATAATCGATGAATTCACTTGAACGTGTATCCAGTGCGGATATTGGTAATACCATGCAGAACGTCAATGCGAAAAAAAACAACAGTTTCATCGTTTTTCAGTATCGGCAAACGCCGCTGTTTCTTGACGCCGGTTTTCAATTTCAAGCTGCACCGCCGCTTTTACCAGCGCGGCAAGATCAGGCTTTATTCCGCCCGCCGCAGCAATCTCCTCAACCGCCCCTACAGCAATACGCTGGAGTGACCCAAACGCACGCAAGATACTCTGTGCCCGCACAGGGCCTATGCCGTCTATCGACTCTAGCGCACGCAGCGAAAGCCCCTTTGAACGCAATTTTTGGTTAAGCGTTGTTGCAACACGGTGTGTTTCATCGCGCACAGCCTGAAGCAGCTTGAGCGCTTCCGATGATCTGGGGAGCCGCAGTGGTTCTGCCGCCGCTCCCGGCGCGCCAGGCAGCCATATCTCTTCATCACGTTTTGCCAACCCTGCAAGATCAATATCGATCCCTAATTTTTCGAAGACGCTTTTTGCCGCGTTTACCTGTCCAATACCGCCATCAACAAGTACCAGATCGGGAAGCGGATTATCTTCGCGCAGCATGCGTGTATACCGGCGCGAAACCGCTTCGCGCATTGCAGCAAAATCATCAACTTTACCAACAACAGTCCGCAACTTAAAAACGCGGTAATTCTTTTTATCCGGCATCCCATTCAAAAATGTAATTAAGCTTGCTGTCGGATGCCTGCCATTTAGCTGCGCAATATCGAACCCTTCAATGCGCTCTGGACGGCGTTTGAGCCCCAGCGCCTGCCGCAGCGCATCGAGCACCGGCCCCATCCCCCGCTCTTTAACACGTTTACGCAGATCTTCAAGAGCATTCTGCCGTGCCATCGCAAGGGCGGCAATGTGCCGTTTTTCCTGTGGCGTGCTGATTTTGGGCACAAAATTGAATTGTTCTTTAAAATACTGTTTTATGCTGGTAAATCCCGCTGCAATTTCGCTCTTTTGCACATAAATCTTGTGCGGCGGCGGATGATCCTGCGTGTAGAAAACCATCAGAAAAGTTTCAAGCGAATCATGTTCTTCGGCGGCGTTTTTGGTGCGGTAAAGTTCTCGTCCGGTAAGTTTGCCGCCGCGCATTGAAAATACTGTCCAGGTGATAAGTACGCCTTCACTTGCAAATGCAATATAGTCGCGGGAGTCTTCGTCAAAATCAACAACAGAATTTACCGTGTTGAGCTCATTAATTGCGGTAATTGCGTTGCGAAATTGCGCTGCCTTTTCAAACGAAAGCTCTTTTGCCGCTTTGTGCATGCGTTCAGTAAGCTCTATGACAAGCGGCGCTGTTTCTCCGCGCAAAAACCCTGTAATTTTCTCAATATATTCTTGATAAATGGCATCGCTGATTTTACCGCAGCAGGGCGCGGCGCACTGTTTAATATGATAATACATGCACGGGGCAGCGCGTTTCCGCAGTGTTTTACATTTTCGCAGCGGGTAGATTTTTTTAAGTACATCAAGAAGATGGTCAACAGCGTGTACATTGGGGAAGGGGCCGTAATAGGACGATCCATCTTCAATAATCTGACGAGTTTTGAAAATTCGGGGAAAAGCGCCGGTGCTTACACGTATAACAGGGTATGATTTTCCATCTTTCAGGTTGATGTTGTATTTGGGATTGTGCTGCTTGATTAGCGTATTTTCAAGAAGTAATGCCTCGTATTCATTGGACACAATGATTGTTTCGATACAAGCGGCATGCCGCATAAGTGTTGCTGTCTTGACATCTTTTACGCCGCTAAAATATGAGCGCAGCCGGTTGCGCAGTGATTTTGCCTTGCCAATGTAGATGATACCGCCTGCTGCATCGCGCATGATGTAACATCCTGGCTCGAAAGGCGCGGCAAAAGCTTGATCTTTAATGTCAATGGACGCATTTTGAGGAAGAACATTAGCCAAGCTGGTCAATTGCCGCACTGATTGTTTCAAATGTAAACGGCTTTCTGACAAAGCCCGCCGCTCCAAGTTTTAGACATTTTGCTTCGTCATCTGCGGTATCGTTGCCGGTCACAAAAATCACTGGTATATCACGGTTGCCGCTCTCTTTAAGACGGGCATAAGCCTCATAGCCAGAAATACCGGGCATTTCAATATCCAGCAGAATTACATCAGGCTGTATTTTTTCAAGAAGCTCAAACATCTTTTCTGCTGATGACATCGTATAGGTCTGATACCTTTCTTTAAGACAATTCTTACCAACAACTAAATTCGTCGTGTTATCATCAACAAGAAAAACTTTTTTTTCAAAAGCCATTATACTACAATATCACTCTTTATTTATCCGCGTCAAGGGGTAGCGGACACTGAATTGAACAATCGCAGTTCTGAAATCCAGAATCTGAGAAAACTGCTACAGACATTCCTGCCACTGTCGCATGGCCTTTTCTGAGTGCGCCTCTCCAGTGAAGTTAGCACGGTGTGGGGTACAGTAAAAATACGTCCTGATTATGGAGTGCGTTTTACCTGCCTTGACGAGAAAAGGGAGGATTGAATATGCTGAATAGTTGCGACGGGTTGTAATGGCAAGCCGTACGCACCGCAGGAGTTGCGTTTTATGGCTTGTAAAGGAAAAATAACAGAAATCGTTGGCCCGGTTGTGGATGTGCGTTTTGACGAAGGCACAGTCCCGTCAATTCTCAATGCGCTTGAAGTAAAAATGGATACACGTACCGTAACGCTCGAAGTGCTCCAGCACATTGGCGATAATCGTGTGCGCTGTGTTTCTATGTCCGCTACAGAAGGACTTAAACGAGGGCTTGAAGTCGAAGATACCGGCGCTCCCATAAAAGTGCCTGTGGGCGAAAAAGTGCTGGGACGCATGTTCAGTGTTACCGGTACCGCCATTGACGACGGCGGGCAATTCACCTGCGATACATACGCGCCAATTCATCATGATGCACCGGCGTTTAACGAACAAAAACCCGCCACCGAAGTATTTGAAACAGGCATTAAGGTGATAGACCTCATTGCTCCCTATGCAAAAGGCGGCAAAATAGGACTTTTTGGCGGCGCGGGCGTTGGCAAAACAGTCATCATTATGGAGTTGATTCACAACATCGCTACAGAACATTCCGGCTATTCGGTGTTTGCCGGCGTTGGTGAACGGAGCCGCGAAGGAAACGACCTGTGGAACGAGATGAATGAAAGCGGCGTTATCAGTAAGACAGCGTTGGTTTTTGGCCAGATGAACGAGCCGCCGGGGGCACGGATGCGCGTTGCTCTTTCCGGCCTTACGATGGCGGAACATTTTCGTGATGAAAACGGACAGAATGTTCTTTTGTTTATTGATAATATTTTCCGGTTTATTCAGGCCGGCTCGGAAGTATCAGCATTGTTGGGGCGTATTCCCAGCGCGGTAGGCTATCAGCCAACGCTGGCAAACGAAATGGGTGCGCTGCAAGAACGCATTGCGTCAACATCACGCGGCTCAATTACCTCGGTGCAGGCTGTTTATGTACCTGCTGACGATTTAACCGACCCCGCACCGGCAACAACCTTTGCGCATCTTGACGCAACGACGGTTTTAGACAGGAAAATTGTGGAATTGGGAATTTATCCGGCTGTAGACCCGCTTGCCTCATCATCGCGTATTCTTGAACCGCACATAGTCGGCATGGAACACTACGAAACGGCACGGCGTGCTCAGGAATGTTTGCAGCGATATAAAGAGCTTCAAGATATTATTGCGATACTCGGCATGGACGAGCTTTCCGCAGAAGATAAACTTACCGTTTCGCGCGCCCGCAAAGTGCAGCGCTTTTTTAGCCAGCCTTTTTCAGTGGCCGAGAAATTTTCAGGCATTCCCGGCTGTTATGTGCCGGTAAAAGAAACCGTTCGCGGCTTTAAAATGATTCTTGATGGTGAATGTGACAAAATACCAGAACAGCTCTTTTTTATGGCCGGCGGTATTGATGATGTTATTGCAAAGTTTAAAAACTAACTGAGGTACGGGATGGCGCTCTTTAAGTTTGAGGTTTTTACTCCTTATCGTCTTTTTTTTTCGACAGATGTTGAAGCAATTATTGTAATGCTTGCTGATGGCGAAGCAGGCATTTATGCAGGACACAGCTGTTTTACCGCTCCTGTTAAAACAAGTGTGCTTCGTGTTCTTGATAAGGACGGATGGAAGACGGCGTTCATTGCCAATGGCATTATCGAGGTAAAACGCCATAAGACGGTGCTCCTTGCCGATGCCGCCGAATGGCCGGAAGAAATCGACCGGGAACGTGCCGAGACAGCACGCACCGATGCAGAATCCGTGCTTGCAAGTACTACTTTTAAGTTTGAGCATGTTGCCGCCAAAGAAAGGCTTGTCCGGGCAGAAACTCGCCTGCGCGTTGTGGCACAGATACCCGCCGGATAAATTAAAGGATAAATAATGATAAAACGTGATCGTGGCTATGCCCTTGTCCCCCGCATGCTGGTAACAGGCGGGGCCGGATTTTTAGGCAGCCATCTGTGTGACCGGCTTATAAAAGCCGGCTTTGATTGTATTTGTCTTGATAATTTTTTTACCGGGCAGAAGAAAAACATTGCGCATCTTTTGAAAAATCCTTTTTTTGAATTGGTACGGCATGATGTGACCTTCCCATATTATGCGGAAGTTGATCGTATTTACAATTTTGCCTGCCCTGCAAGTCCGCCGCATTATCAATATGATCCGGTGCAAACAACTAAAACCAGTGTGCACGGCGCTATTAATATGTTGGGGCTTGCAAAACGGCTTCATGCACGTATATTACAGGCATCTACAAGTGAAGTTTATGGTGACCCGGTGGTGCACCCTCAAACAGAAGACTACTGGGGAAATGTAAATCCAATTGGTCTGCGTTCCTGCTATGACGAAGGTAAACGCTGTGCGGAAACGCTGTTTTTTGATTATTACCGCCAGAATAATGTTGATATAAAAATTATACGGATTTTTAATACGTATGGGCCGCGCATGCATCCTGACGACGGCCGTGTTGTAAGCAATTTTATCATGCAAGCCCTCCGCGGAGAAGACATAACAATTTATGGTAATGGGGAACAAACCCGCTCATTTTGTTATGTTGATGACCTTATTGATGCTGTCTTGCTGATGATGGATTCCCCCGCCGGTTTTAGCGGCCCGGTAAATATTGGGAATCCGGGTGAGTTTAGCATGCTCGAACTTGCCGATAAAGTGCTCTGTCTTACCGGCAGTTCGTCAAAATTAGTCTTTCGGGCATTACCGCAAGATGACCCCAAACAACGCAAACCAGACATTACCCTTGCCCGCAATGAATTGGGCTGGTCGCCCAAAATTTCGCTGGAAGATGGCCTTAAAGAAACTATCGCGTACTTTCGGGGCTTTTTATGACCGGCAGCGCGCTCCAGACAATTCTTGAAGAGCATTTCCGCTGGCTGCACAGTCATCCTGAATTAAGCACTGCAGAATTTGAAACAACAGCGTATCTTCGCGCGGCACTTGAAGCGGCCTCTATTGATGTGCTGAATACGGGTCTTGCGACGGGCATTGTCGCGCGCCTGAACGGAGGCCAGCCGGGACAATGCGTCGCACTCCGTGCCGATATCGATGCACTTTCTATTCACGAAGCAAGCGGGCTTGAATATGCGTCGTGCAATATCGGCGTAATGCATGCCTGCGGCCATGATTTTCATAGCGCGGCGCTGATTGGGGCGGCATTGCTGCTCAAAGAACGCCGGCAAAAGCTTCAAGGTGATGTGGTACTTGTTTTTCAGCCTGCTGAAGAAGCTTCCGGCGGGGCGGCAACAGTGCTTAAAACAGGCGTTCTTGACGAGGTGCGTGAAATCTATGGACTGCATGTTGCTCCCAACTATCCGAGCGGTGTTGTTGCGCTTAAAGCGGGGGGCACCTTTGCCGCTGTTCTGGCCTTCAATATCAAAATTACAGGAACCGGCGGGCATGCGGCGCTGCCACATCAAAGCCGCGATCCCATTACCGCCACGGCGGCATTGATAACATCTGCGCAGTCTATTGTAAGCAGGAACTGTGACCCGTTTGATGCAGTTGTACTTAGCTTTACCCATATTGCGGCGGGCACTACGTGGAATGTAATACCAGGCGAAGCACTTATTGAGGGCACAATACGGGCGCTTTCTGTTGAGAAGGCGCAATTTGTTGCAGACAGGCTGTGCGAATTATGCGCGGGCATTAAACTAACCCACAACCTTGACGCAGCGATCAACTGGTGGATGGATGCTCCGGCGACAAACAATAACCGCGATCTTACCCGTTTTGCCGCTGAGACAGCGCAAGGCCTTGGATTAAACGTAACAGAATATACTCCAACAATGGCTGGTGAGGATTTTGCTCTTTATCAGCAAAAAATCCCTGGTGTTTTTATTAATTTTGGTGTGGACAGTCCCCACGGCCTTCATCACCCTGCGTTTAACGCCCATACCACCCATCTTGGCAGCGCTGCCGAGCTCCTTGCCGCTCTCGCCGAAAAAGCACTTATCCGTTTAGCGAAAACAGACGCATTGGAACCGGTTTAAAACCGGCATAGCCGTTTATCTTCTACACACATGAGGGGATTTAATACCCCGGAGATCTGCTCTGCGGCGGCTCATTGAAAAAAGTAAAGGTAAGCGCACAGTTAAAAAGAGAAAGGCCGGCACCGGCTATTTCGCCTTGTGGCTTAGTTTTGCCGGTATCTGTACTGCGCGCTGTAGCATGTCCGCGTACCAAACTGATATTTGTATAACCGGCAGACAAAGAACATTGAAAGCGCATGCCAAACTGAATGCTGAATTTAATTCCTGTGCCTATCAGCAGTCCCTTCGATGCGGAATCAAGATACTGTGTCTTTGTTGTTATATGATTGTCTTCATCACCAAAAAACAGCACATATCCTGCATGACCAAACCATTCAATCCCGAATTTACCAAAGGGCAGCAGAGCGCTGATTCCTGGGGAAAGCGCAAAAAATATCTGTGTATATGTTATTACTTCGCCATAAAAAGGTTTGTTTTGCCAGTTAGAGTTTTTATATTTTCCATAGCCGTCCTGCGCCGCAAATGAAAAATAATAATAAGACAGATTGAGGTACGGCCTCAATGCCAGGGAATGATCCAGCGGGAAATTCCATCCTGTCTTCGCTTCCAGCATAAAGAGACCCCGCGTTTTGTTGGTATGTTCTGAAAAATCAGTAAGCTCTCCCGAAAAGGTCTGGCTCCCCGGCATCCAATCACGATCCTGCATAACACCGCTTTTGCCCGGTAAGCCAGACTGTAGAGAGAGCATTAAAAAAAAATCATTTTGAAAAAGCTCATTTGCCGGAGCCAATTCAAATGAAACGCCAAAATACCATACGGGGAGCATATCCCACAACAACTGGCTTAAATATGTGTCGCTTTCGCCCCAAAAGACAATTTCTTCACTGCGGCCAAGCAAGGCTCCTGCTGAAGTTGACAGGGCAATCGTATAATTCTGAAAAAAAGAACGGGGAACCCGCTCATCACTATGAAAGGATTCTTCGGTCTGGGCAAATACAGGAAAAAATATGCTGATCAGCAGGACGATAAAAAAAAACCGGCGCAATGACATAACGATAGAGCGAAGGCGCGAAGGCGGAGGGACCAACGACCCCTCCGCAGAAACTACAGATGCGCAGAACAGAATATTGAATGTTGATTTGATGTTCATTATTTTCTATTCACGAACCTTCAGCCCGCCCTTTTTATGCAGCTTTCGACATAATATATCGATTTAGCTTTGCAATAGCCACACTGTCGCGCGCACGGTCAAGCTCCTTGCCATCTTTGGTAAGGAGAATAGCCGTTGGCGTAGACATTACATTGTAGCGCGTTGCCTCTGCGAGTCCCTCGTCAGTATCAGCATTGATAACTTCCACCGGAACGCTGAGTTGCGCCGCCGCCTTTTTTGCCGCCGGGCAGGCAGGGCAGGCAGGGCGCGTAAAGAGGATTAGCCGCTGCGCCGCCGCCTCCGTTACCGCGCCCTCAGTCCGCGCGGCCTCCTCCGGCGTAAAGCGCGCCGGCGCTCCCTCAAGCGAGCCGTCCACGTCGTAAAGCTTGCGCTCGCCGTACTCCTCCCGCTTGCCCTTATTCCAATTACGAACCGAACGGTAGTACCCTACAATCCGGCTGTAAACCTCCGCGGGTGCGCCCTTTGCTCTGGCCAATTCCTCCCGCGCCTCACTGAGTTCCTTTTCAATTTCCTCAAGGTTTCTCATGGTATATCTCCTATAATTTTATATTTTTTCGTCCGCCGCGCTGTTGCCGGCCCGGCGGACGCTAATCATTTCTTTTACGCGGCGGCGTGCGCTTTCAGCGCCTCCTCGCGTTCCGCTTCCAAATCGGCGATGCGCCGCCGCAGTTCCTCCTCAACCTCGCTCTTGCACTTGGGGCAGTAAAAATGCTCTCCGGGAAGATAGCCGTGCACCGGACACACCGAGAAGGTCGGCGAAATCGTGTAGTACGGTATCCGGTAATTCTCCGCCATCGTTTTAACCAGATTGCGGCAGACTTTCCAGTCGCCTATCGCCTCGCCGAGGAAGGCGTGAAACACCGTCCCCCCCGTGTAGGTCGTCTGCAGTTTTTCCTGCAAATCAAGCGCGTCAAAGATGTCTTCGGTCTCCATTACCGGAAGCTGGGTCGAGTTCGTGTAATACGGCTCGTCCGCGCCCGCGGCTATTATAGCGGGGTAGCGTTCTTTGTCGTGCTTTGCCAGCCGGTAGGAGGTCGATTCGGCGGGCGTCGCCTCCAGATTGAAGAGCTCGCCGGTCTCCTCCTGGAAGTCGGCGAGTTTTTTTCGCATAAACTCAAGCGTTTTAAGCGCGAACGCCTGGCCCGCCGCCGTTACAATCGTAACCTCGTTTCCAAGGAAGTTAAGCAGGCACTCGTTCATCCCGACAAGCCCAATCGTGTTAAAGTGGTTGTTGAGCGTGCCAAGATAGCGGCGCGTGTAGGGAAAGAGCCCCGATTCCAAAAGCCGGCTTACCACCTTGCGCTTTATCACCAGGCTCTCTTTGGCAAGAATCATAAGCCGCTCAAGCCGCGCGAAAAAATCCGCCTCGTCTTTGGCGAGGTAGCCTATGCGCGGCATATTGATCGTTACCACCCCCACCGAGCCGGTCAGTTCGTCCGAGCCGAAAAGCCCGCCGCCGCGTTTTCGCAGTTCGCGCTTGTCCAGCTGGAGGCGGCAGCACATCGAGCGCACGTCGCCGGGGTCAAGGTCGCTGTTCACAAAGTTCTGAAAATACGGCGTGCCGTACCGGGAGGTCATCTCGAAAAGAAGGCGGGCGTTGTCGCTGTCCCAGTCAAAATCCCGCGTAATGTTGTACGTCGGGATGGGATACTGAAAACCGCGCCCGTCGGCGTCTCCGGCAAGCATCAGTTCGATAAAAAGCCGGTTCACCCGGTCCATCTCCGGCTTGCATTCGCCGTAGGTAAACGGCATTTCCCTGCCGCCGACGACCGCCGGCTTGTCTTTTAAGTCCTGCGGCACCGTCCAGTCCAGCGTAATGTTGGTAAACGGCGCCTGGCTGCCCCAGCGGCTGGGCGTGTTCACGCCGAACACAAAACTCTGGAGGCACTGTTTTACCTCTTTGTCGCTCATGTCGTCGGCTTTGACGAACGGCGCTATGTAGGTGTCGAATGACGAGAACGCCTGCGCGCCGGCCCATTCGTTTTGCAGACAGCCGAGGAAGTTCACCGCTTGCTGCATCAGCGTGGAAAGGTGGTTCGCCGGCTTCGAGGTGATTTTATCCGAGACCCCGCCGAGTCCTTCTTTTATAAGCTGACGGAGCGACCAGCCGGCGCAGTAGCCTGAGAACATCGAAAGGTCGTGCAGGTGAAAATCCGCGTTCCGGTGCGCCTCGGCAATTTCCGGCGTGTAAATGTTTTTGAGCCAGTAATTGGCGGTGATGCTCCCGGAATTGTGCAGGATCAGGCCGCCGAGCGAATAGTTGACGTTGGCGTTCTCGTTGACGCGCCAATCGGACTGCTTAAGGTAGCCGTCCATCGTGCTGTCAATGTCCAGCATCAGTTTTTTCGTGTCGCGCAGAGCCTCGTGGCGGGCGCGGTAGAGGATATACGCCTTGGCGACGGCGGTCTCCCGCGCTTCGATTAAGGCCGTCTCGACCAAATCCTGAATTTCCTCAATGGCCGGTATCGAGTTTTTGTGCCGCGCCGCCATAAGCCCTTCGATTTTTTGCTCGACCGCCGCGGTAAGCGCCTCGATCTTCCGTTTTTCGCCCGCCTCGTCGTAAGGTTTTGCCGCCTCTCCTGAGCGCACCGCGGCGAACGCCTTGCCCACCGCCTCGCTAATTTTGCTCCGGTCATACGCTTCGAT
>JAITHM010000145.1 GCA_031279965.1 Spirochaetaceae bacterium | reverse complement strand
CAGCCGCGCATACAGTTGCCGCAGAAAATACATTTACCGTAGTCGATGCACTCTTTGCCGTTTTCGTTTTTGCGTATTGCCCCCACCGGACACGATTCTTCGCAGGGCACAGGGATTTTTATAATCGCGTGATACGGGCAGTGCTGCAGACACAGGCCGCAGTTTACGCATTTTTCGCCGTCAATACGCGCCTGTCCGTGCTGTATCGCAATCGCTTTTTTGCCGCAGTTCATCATGCAGGGGCGGGCGACGCAGCCCTGGCAGGCGTTTGTTATCATATAGCTCGTTTTGACGCAGGCGTTGCAGGCATCGTCCAGCACGGTGAGCATGGGGCGGCTGGGGCTTTGACGCGCAAGCGCATCTTCGGCATATTCGCTCAATTTTTTTTCGTCGTCGTAGTCTTCAAGACTATGCCCAAGGCGGGATATAACCCGTTGACGCAGCACCTCACGGTCGTGGTAGACGCAGCAGCGCACCGGCGCGGCCTCTTTCGGCGCAAGTTCTTTGGGGATAGCATGAACGCCTCCGCTCAAGTTTCCGGCAAGCTGCAAACGTGCGATACGTACAAGAATTTCTTGTTTAAGGCGGGAAGCATTATTATTTATAGCAAGCATTATAGAGCCTCATTTATTGATATTTTTATATCAATAAAATACTATCAAATCAAAATGCGGTCAACAATTTTAAGGCTAACACCCGGTATCAGGAAAACCATAGTTGTCAAAAAGTTTTTTTTGTTTAGCACAGTCCAGATCGATAAGCTTGTAGTTATGCTGACTGTAAACAAGGTATTTTCCGCTGTCGCCATTTTCCAGCGCATTTATCGCATGCAGGGCAAATGCCGCCGCGTGCATACGGTCGGCGGCGCTTGGAACGCCGCCGCGCTGCTGAAAGCCTATCAGATTGCATTTTACATTAAGCTGTAATTTATTGCGCACATATTCAGCAGCGTCAAACATTTGTGCCGCACCTTCGGCAAATGTAGCAAGCACATAATCACGATAGGCAAGCTGGCGGTATTTAAGCACTTTTTGGACTATCTCTTCATTGGTAGTTTTGGGTTCATAAAGCACGCTAAAATCCGATATGCCCATAAGTACGGCGCTTTGCGGTAGATAGCTGTCCTGCGCCCCCAGGGTTTCTACAAAAAACACACGTCCTGGCAGCGACATTCCTGTATCAGAAATATCATCAATGTAGGCAATCAGTTTATTCAACGCGGTGTCATGCCCAAGTGTATAATCGCTGCCAAAAATATTATTGTCGATAGTTCCCGGTATGCCGACTATCTGCAGCGAATTATCCTCTGTCCAAAGGTCAAGCGCACCGCGAAAGCTGCCGTCGCCGCCAATCACAATAAGCGCATCGATTTTGTTTTCATGCAGCCTTTCAAGCAGAGTGTGCTGTGTATTCTTGTTGACCAGAGAAGGCAGGCGGCCTGTTTTTAGCATGGTACCGCCAAGTTTATACCACAACTGCACATCAACAGGGCTAAGTGCTGTATAATCATTTTCAAGAATTCCGCAAAATCCACGTTTATAACCAATGATAGTGTGCCCGCGCTCTGCTCCCAGCGTGACAATACGCGCAATACAGGGGTTCATACCCGGCGAATCGCCACCGGATGTTATAACACCAATGCGCATACTAGGCCTTTCCGGCGGAGCCAAACGCTTCAAGTTTTTCTTGAACAATTGCGGCACAGGCCGCTTTTACCGGCTTTAAGAATTTGCGCGGATCAAATTCGTCTTTTGGCAGTTCGGCGCACATTTTACGAATCGTGTTGGAAAAAGCTGCTTTTAACTCAGTGCCGACATTTACTTTTGCAAGTCCCATGCTGATACATTTTTGTATATCGGCAATAGGAATACCGGTGCCGCCGTGCAGCACTATCGGACAAGCGGTCAGTTTTAACACTGCGGCAAGCCGGTCAAAATCAAGTTTGGGCTCGCTTTTATAAAAACCATGCACAGAACCAAAAGCGATTGCCAGTGCGTCAATACCTGTTTCTTCGACAAAGCGGGGCACCTGGGCAGGGTCGGTAAAACTTGCCGTGCGGTCTTCTACCACAATATTGTCTTCTTTGCCGCCAACTTTGCCAAGTTCTGCTTCTACAGAACAATGATAATCTTTTGCAAACGTTGCTATCGTTTTGGAATCGTGGATATTTTCTTCATAGGGCTTTGCAGAGGCATCTATCATCACAGAGCTAAAACCTGCCCGCACTGCTTCGCGGATAAAGTCAAGATCTGTAGCATGGTCAAGATGCAGGCATATCGGCACTGATAATTTTTTTGCTATACCTTTTATCAGACCAGCTGTTTCATAAAGCCCAATATACTGACAAGCGCCCTGCGATGCCATAAGAATAACAGGAGAGCGCGCCGCAGCAGCGCCCTGCGCAATACCCGCAGCATCCTCATAGCCGTTAAAATTAAAAGCACCTACTGCATAGTGTTCTTTTTTTGTGTTTGCAAGAATTTCCTGCAATGTTACAAGTTCCATAATAACTCCTCGCCGTTTTACGGCATTTATATGTTTTCCATCGCTTCTTTAATCAAAAAATACGCTCCATAAAGTACAACGCGGTCGTTCAATACTGAATAACGCACTGCATCCTCCGCCGGTTTACGCAGGCAGCGTTCAGCAAGCGTCTCCATCATTTTATCGTGAAAAAAATGCCGGCCTTTGGTAATACCGCCGCCCAGCACAATGACTTCTGGGTCAAGCATGTTGAACACGTTGGCAAGCCCCGCGCCAAGATAAAAGCCTTCTTGCTGATAAAGCGAAAGGGCGTATTCATCACCGGCGGCGGCAGCCTGATCAAGAAGTCTGCCCGAAAGTTTTTCGGGCTGAAAGGCGGCAAGCTTGAATACAAGGCTCTGCTTTCCCGCCTTCATATCCAGGCGCATTTTATCCAGCAGCGCTGTGCCGGATGCATAAAGTTCAAAACAGCCGTGTGACCCGCAAGGACAAGGCGGCCCTTGCGGATCTATCGAAAAATGCCCGATTTCTCCCGCGCTGTCATGGGCGCCGTGGTAAAGCTTGCCGTCTGCAATAATGCCGCCGCCGCAGCCAGTGCTTACCGTGATATACACAAGATTTGGGACAGCTTTTGCGACACCGGCCCGCCCTTCGGCAAGCGCTCCAAGATTACCGTCATTATCCAGCCGGACAGGAAGCTTAAAATCAGCGGCAAGGCGCTGAACTATGGGAAAATTCCGCCAGCCCATAAGCGGCGCGTGCAGGATAATGCCATGTTCACGGTTAAGCGGCCCGGGGCTTCCTACACCAATACCCCGCGCCCCACCCTCTGCTGAATCAAGCGCAGCCTGAACCAGCGCACGGGCTGTTTCATAGACAGCTTCTTCACCTTTTTCTGTCTCTGTAGCCGCCGTTTTAAAAGATGTTTCAAGCAGAACACCCTCGCCGGTAAATAGCGCGGCAGAAGTTTTTGTTCCGCCAATGTCGAGGGCAAGGTAATTCATCAGTTTTTCTTTTGCTTTTGGGCCATATCCAACACAACAGCCAGTAGAATGATGCTTCCAATTACCACTTTCTGCCAGAATGATGAAATATACATCAGATTCATGCCGTTGTTGATGACGGCGATAATCGCCACACCAAACATTGCCCGCGCCACTGAACCGCTGCCGCCTATCAGACTGGTGCCGCCCAGCACTGTTGATGCAATGGCAAACATTTCATAGCCTTCTGCCGCCGCAGGCTGTCCGTTTTGCAGCTTGGATGCAACCAGCACACCGCCCAGCGCCGCCATAATCGAACAAATCACATAACCGGCAAGATTAACCCGTTTAACATTGATTCCGGCAAGATGGGCAACTTGCTTGTTTGAGCCGCAAGCGTAGACATGACGGCCAAACACAGTGCGTGAAAGCAGAATGTGCATCAATATAACTACCACTATCGTGAACAGCGTAACTACAGGAATAAGCCCCGTTGGATAAAGTTCTGTTTTGATAATCCGGCCTGCACCAAGAAATGAAAACACGCTCGGCAGTCCGAATACAGCAACACCGCCGGTTACAATATACGTTACACCGCGCAGTATCGTCATGGTAGCAAGCGTTGTTATCATTGGTACAACATTAAAACGTGTTACCATAATACCGTTTAAAAGACCGCAGATACCGCCGACAACAATTGCGGTTAGAATCAAAATTGCAATGCTGCCGGGAAGATTCATGCCGGGAAAACGCAGGCCAATCATCGCGCAGATAACACCTGCAAGCGCCGCAACTGAACCGACTGAAATATCAATGCCGCCAAGGATAATGACATACGTCAAACCTGCAGACAGCAGTGCATTTATCGCCATCTGACTGGTAAGGTTCATCAGATTTTTTGCCGTAAAAAATGTATTGTTTGCAATTCCAAAACCGATACAAAGCATTATCAAAAAAACAATAATCATGTTTTTTGCCAGCCATGCTTTTATTTTTTCCATTTTTGTTCTCCTGTGCTTTATTGACTTTGCAAACTTGCAAGCTCAATAATATTTTGCTCATTTGCTTCATCACGATTTAATATGCCGCTCAATTTACCTTCGCGCATAACCAGTATGCGGTCGCTTACACCAAGGATTTCGGGCATTTCTGATGATACACAGATGATGCAGCCGCCCTGTTTTACAAAGTCATCCATAAGCGCATAAAATTCAGCTTTGGCATTTACGTCAATTCCTCTTGTTGGTTCGTCAAGTATCAGTATATTTGAATTGGCAATAAGCCATTTTGCAAGAATAATTTTTTGTTGATTGCCGCCGGAAAGTGTATTAATTATCGCATTAATACCCCATGTTTTTACTTTAAGTTTACCTATGTATTCTTCGCTTATTACAGCTTCCCACTTAAAATCAAGAAAACCTTTTTTTGAATGTTGTGCAAGACTTGGCAGTACAACATTTTCTTTTAGCATACAGTTGAGCATAAGCCCTGTTCGTCTGCGGTCTTCGGTAACAAAGCCAATGTTTGCCGCGATTGCATCACGCGGTGAAGCAAAGTTTGTTTTTTTTCCATGAAGATAAATTGAGCCTGCGGCTGCTTTGCGTGCACCAAATATTGTTTCCATTACTTCGGTTCGCCCTGCGCCGATTAACCCGTAAAACCCCAGTACTTCACCTGCATAAGCAGTAAAAGATATATTTTCAAAGAGACATGGAACAGAAAGCCCTTCTACACGCAGCATTTCTTTACCGCGTGTATGCGCAGTGTGCATATAGTAGTCTTTCATTTCGCGGCCAACCATGTTGGATACAATTTCTTTTTCCGTAGTGTCTTTTATTAATAGTTCAGTAACCTTGCCGCCGTCACGCATAACAGTAACACGGTCACCTGTGATAAACAACTCATTTAAACGATGCGATATATAAATTACTGCAACATTGTTTTTTTTGAGCATCATAATCTGCATAAAGAGCGCTTCGATTTCATGCTCTGACAGAGAAGATGTCGGTTCGTCCATAATTACAACTTTTGCATTTTTGGTAATTACTTTTGCAATTTCAACCATCTGCTGCTGTGCTGCAGTAAGTGAACTTGCCACTGCCTTTGCATTGATGCGGACACCCATAGAATCAATCGCTTCCTGCGCCATCTCGTTCATTTTTTTCCGGTCAAGAAAAAAACCATCCGGCGTTTTAGGCTCGTCTCCCAAAAAAATATTTTCAGCTACGGTTAGATCATTGGCAATGCTTAATTCCTGATGAATTACTGCAATACCTTTATCCAGCGCCTGTTTGGGGTTCTGCGCATTAAGCGCCGCGCCGTTTAAAAAAACTTCACCTTCTGTAGGTGTATATACACCGGAAATAATTTTAATCAGTGTTGATTTTCCTGCACCGTTTTCGCCAACCAGCGCATGGAACTCTCCTGGATAAAATCCGATTGATACATCGCTTAATGCGCGGACGCCGGGAAACACTTTGCTGATATTTTTTACTTCAAGACAATAGTTCATGTTCCTCCCCCTTTAACCAGCGGACAGCAGACAGAGGGCGTTTCAGCAAAAACCGCCCCGTCAGCCGCAATCAGCGGCAGCTGTCTTTTGTCCACCGGCAAGCGCTTACCTCGCGTTCTCTTTTGTAATGATATACGGAGCAACCATGATTACTTTCTGATCAACAGCGCCGGTATCAAGATATTTTTTTATCTGCTCTGTTACCAGTTTGCCGATTTCTTGCGGGTTCTGGGAGATTTCCGATACCCAATACTCTCCGTTTGTCGGATCAAGGAGCGCGGCTTTTGCTTCGGGGTTGCCGTCAAAGCCGATGATTTTGGTCTTGGCTCCAGCAGTCTTGATTGCGGCAAGCGCTCCTGCTGCGGCAGGGTCGCCAACACAGAACACAACAGCAAGATCAGGATTCTGAGTCAGCGCGTCTGTCATAAGCTGTTCAGCCTTTGACGCATCACCTTCGTAGTTGCCTACCTCAATAATCTGAAGATTCTTGTCTGAAGATTTAACTACTTCTTCCCAGCCTTTACGGCGGTCAAGGCATGATTGCGGATTATCAAAATTGATAAGCCCGACTTTTGCGCCGCTTTCTGCAAGACGTACTGTCTCACGTCCGCCAAGCCGGCCGCCTTCAACATTGTCTGTACCGACAAAACTTGTGATAAGACTTGCGTCGTCGATGGTACAGTCAAATGTAAATACAGGGATATTGTTCTCGACCGCTTCACGAATCGCCGGCGTGGTGCCGCCCGGATCGTTGGCAGAAAGCGCAATAGCCCTCATTTTATCGGCGACAAAATTTTCGATATGATCCGAAGTAACTTTGCCATCCAGATTGCCGTCCATTACCACAGCATTAATGCCATTGGCACCCGCGCTGTCTTTTATACCCTTTTCAATCAGGGTATAGAACACATGTTCACGTGAACCTACAATGTAGCCGACTTTGTAATCGCCGCCGGCTGCTCCGTCTCCGCTCTTTGCTTTGTTACAACCAGCAATGGCAATAACTGCAAAAACGGCCAAAAGAAAACTTGTCATTTGCATTTTCTTTTTCATTTTTTCACTCCTAACTTATTATTTTTACGGCACCATGGCCATAAAATCATAATTACCATCCAGAAGCGCGTGCATAAAATGCAAGCGTTTCCCGGACGCGGGCCAGGGCAAGCTCGTATGGATCTGAGCGCACAAGCCCTTCGCTTAACTGCATAAACTGCGCGTTCATATATTGACTTACCAGCGAAAGCGGAATTTGCCTCTGCCGTAAATTGCAAAACAGTTTTTGAACAGCGCTGTCAAGCGTTTTGTTTGCCCAGTAATACCTGACACGGTCGCTAAAGCTGAATCTGCGTTTTTGCCGCTGTTCATCTTGGCTGCCGCGGTAATACTTTCGCCAATAATCAGGCTGCGCATTAAACATTACCTGTTCAATGGTTCCGCTTAAATCTGAACGGGCGGTTTTATCGCAAATTAACTCCGATTCGATGTGTTCCAGCGCAAATAATGCTTCACGCCAGGAATACGTAAGCCATGGCCCTACCTTTAGTATACAAAAATGATCCTGAACAAGCCGGCGAAGACAGCTTGCACTCTGATAATCTGTTGAATGTGCTTCAAAAACCAGTTTTTCATCATCCAGCGCATGTGAAAGCGCCAGAGCGTTTTCGCGCTGGTAATAAAACACCTGATTATCACCAAATTCTACACCTGGCTGTGCAACAATAGCAATTACCCGTTGCCATGCTTCCTGCAAGCCTTTTTTATAAAAAGCTTGTTTGCTTATCTCAAGTGTTGTCTGCACATTTTTAGGCGGAGTGGGCTGAACAGCGTCTTCTGCATCCTGCGTTCCGCCAGGAATTGGCACTTCTGTCCCAATAATGTAAAGCGGCTTTTCATCTGCCTGACGGTCAGCGGCAGCGTCTTCACAGGCACGGCACAGATCCGCGGCGCGGGCGGCGGCAATCTCATCACCCAGCCCTGTGCCGCGAATGTTTGTGTCGCCGGCGCACAGCATACTTGCATCAAGATGTATCTTCTGGTACCCCGCTTTGGCATAAGCGCGCACCAGCTCCCGCGCTTTATCCATTGCGGATTCAGCAGCTTCATTTTGCCAGACATTTGGTCCCAGATGGTCGCCGCCGAGCAGCACTTGTTCTGACGCTATTCCTGTTTTTTGTGTAATTTCAAGTACAAAACGAACAAAATCTTCCGGCTTCATGCCGGTGTAACCGCCAAATTGATCTACCTGATTCGACGTAGACTCTACAATGAGAAGTGAATTATCAAGCTTTGCCTGTTGAGCTGCCGCTTCAATCACCGCAGGATGTGAACTGCATACAGAATACACACCCTTTCCGCTTCCCTGTTTATTGCCAAGCAGCCGCTCTTGTAATGCCTTCACCGCGTTGTTCATAATGCATCTACCTCCGGCATTGATATTTGCGGAATATCACCGCAGTTTTCTTTGGTATAAATATCTATGCTTGTATAAAAGATTTCTTTTTGAATATGTTCATCTTTTACAGCCAGATTGAAAAGCAATTGTAACGGCAAAAAGCCCTGGTCATGCGGATTTTGCCCGATCGTAAAATCAATGACGTTTTCACACAGCAGGCGGACAGTTTCAGGCGTAACATCATGGCAGACAATGTGCGGCTTTTCTCCGCACAAATGCTTTACCGCTTCGCCGAGCCCTTGCGCACCGCCGCCTGTCAAATAAATACCAGCCGGCGGCCCGGGTTTTTTACAATATTCATGAAGAATCGCGCTGCTTTCCGTGTCGCTGTCATGATTTTCGATTACGGCGCGAAGGCGCAGATTTTTTTTACTTTCGCCCAGGCGTTCAAAAAAACCTTTGATGCGTTTTTCATGGCAATACAGCGCATGCGAACCGGCAATAACAAGAACATCACTGTTTGCAGAGACAAGCCCTTCAAGCAGTCCTGCCGCCGTCCGGCCTTCTTTGTAGTTATCCGCACCGATAAAACAAAGCCTGCGGGTATTTTCTATATCAGAGTTAAAGGTGATGACCGGTACACCTTGCGCATCAAGTTCGTTTATTTTGGCGATTATCCGCGCATCAAGTATAGGAACAATAGCGATGCCTGCAACGCCTTGTTTTTCATAAAATTCAAGCAATTCAAGCTGTTTTTCGGCGGTATACGCAATAATTGTTTCAACCTGAACTGAAAATCCAAATGCTTTTATGGTTTTTTCCGCGTCACGCGCTCCACGCAGCACATCGGCAGTGAATGCGCCAGAATTATGCGCAAAAATGACGGCAAAAAAGTAGACATTCTGACTACCCAGCGCTTTTGCAGCCAGATTTGGCGTCCATTCAGCATGTTCAAGCACTCGCCGCACCTTGCAAAGCGCCTGATTGCTTACATGGGGGCGATGATGAATAACACGGTCAACCGTGCCGCGTGAAACTCCGGCGCAGCGGGCTATGTCTTTTAGGGTCATTGCGCCTCTCCGGCAAGCGCTTTGTTTATAAGTTCTTTAATTTTTCCACCCATCGGCCCCAAGGCCGCGGCGTTAATCGCACCGGCTTTGGCTGCCAAAGCGCCGGCTTTTTCCAGTTCAAGTCCGCCGGCCAATGCCGTTACAAACGCTGCGTCAAACGAGTCGCCGGAACCGGTAGGGTCTACTATCGGGTATGTTTTTTCAATTTGATAAATGGGTATGTCGACGGTTGCGCTGCGAGTTATGATTTGTGAACCGCGCTTGCCTTTTTTAACATGGATAATTTCCAGTTTGGGGAAGCGTTGAAACAGCGCTTCTGCCGCGCCGGCAGTGCTGTCTGCGCCGCCGGCAAACAGCATCAGTTCATCGGAGCCTGGCAAAAAGACTGAACAATGTTCCATCACTACGCCGGCAATTTCCATAATTGAACGTCCAGCCAAAAGTGATGGCCGGATATTGGGATCAAACGAAATTTTTGCTTTGTTCTGTGCAAAGTATTGAACGGCATGCTCAATTTCGCTGCGCATTTTGCTATTTACGGTAAGAGAGCATCCCATTACATGAAAAAAATCAGGAATTTGTCCGTTTTCTTTAAAATCTATGTTTGCAGACGGCGTTCCATCGATATGAAAGATAAATTCCCGGTCGCCATTAGCTTGATACGCGACAAATGCAGTGCCCGTTGCTCCTTCGCCAGCAATTTGAATATCTGAAACGTCAACACCGTCTGCTTTTAAACGGCGCAGCAGCAAATCTCCGAACTTATCACGGCCTACACCGCCCCAAATTTTGGCTTGCGCCCCTAACTGCGCTGCTGCTGAAATAAAAATTGCCGGTGCGCCCGATGGAAACGGCCCGCGAAAAGTATGTTCTTCGTCCAGCGGCTTGTCTTCCTTGACTCGCATGATTTCAACTATTATTTCGCCCGCTGTCCAAATTTTTGCCATTCGCTTTCTCCTGTTTGGTTGTGCCCGCGCACAATGACAGTGTATCATATTCTTTTTAATCTGTCTATCTTATGGCCGGAGCCAGGATGCGGGTGGTAGAGAAATTTTGACAAACGCCGTCAGTGGACAGTGGACAGTGAACAGTGGGCAGTGATGAGTGGACAGTGGGCAGTTGCCGGTATATGGCAGCTAACGCAGTACTAAGCGCCGGCTACCATATACCAAAGTGCTGTTTCCTATTTAATACAGAATGCGGGGACGAGGCCGAGCGCCGAAGTCGCCAAAGAGTTGAGTATACTGCCATTGACAGCATAGACAGAACAAAAAGCGTTGGTGGTACTACTACGAGGCGAAGCGAGCAACCAGCTCGTAGCAGTGCTGTTGTAACTCTTAAGCCTGCTGCTATCCCCGCTCGATCCGGTGCCGTAAGCCCACAGCCGCCCCTGGTTACCGTCATTTTCTCCGCTGGTGAGGGTATAACTATCATTATCTTTATCCCTCCCCGACACTTCCCATACGGTCGGCAGGAAGACCTTATCCGCAAGCGTATCGGTGCTTCCATTCTTCGGCGCTCCAATCACACGCTTAACGCCCCAGAACACGGATTCGGGCACTCCGGCGGCGACAAGAGCGTTGTAAAAAATCCCGCTCCCGTTAACTCCGGCTACAGGAGTTAGGTACTTCCTAATCTCAGTGTTGGCGTAACCGCCTGCGTTAGTATCCGTGGGGTTCCTCCTTCGCATTGCTATAATATTTTCAAACTGAAACACCAGATGCGCTCCGGCTTCGTTGCTGTTCTTGTTCGCATACGGGTTTATCCCCACAACCTTTACCTTTTGATTGCTTTGATTGATTTCCGGAATAGGGGATCCTAGTTCGTTGTACGTAGTCGTTGTAAGGCTTGGCAGCATAACCCAGTCATTTATCTTAATCTCGCCCAGCTTCATGTTCGCCGTGCTCGCATTCGATACGCTCAACGCCCCGTAGCGGATATACGATTGAACCGCGTTAAACACCGCCGTTACGTGCGCTTGGGTAAGACTGGCGGGACTATAGCCGCTTGGCATAATCCCGAACTTGACCATAAGGTCGGCGTTGCCTGACTGCCCGGAAGCAATTCCGCCCCATATCGCGTAAAGGGTAAGATCCGCGGAACCGGTGTATACGTCGCCCGGAAGGTACTTCGTCCCCGAAGCGTCACCGGCCGTGTTCCACTCCATAAACGTCTTCCCGCTCGGCGCGGTAAACGTGCCCGCCGTTGCAATAGTCTGGGCTACCGCCGCAAGGGTTGTAAAAGGATTGTTTGCCCCGCCGTTGGCGTCGTAGGTAATTGCGGAAAACCGCTTGTACACCGTTACGTCATAGGCCTGGGGGCTAAACGAATACCCCGTTT
>JAITHM010000143.1 GCA_031279965.1 Spirochaetaceae bacterium | reverse complement strand
GACATCGCTTCGCAACCGTGCGGTCTGCGTTAGGTAACGTATCACGGCCGGAAGCCGCTGTTCACTGCCCACTGCCCACTGCCCACTGTTTGGTGCGGGATATGTTAGCTAACGGCGCGGTCTGCGTTAGGTAACGTATCACGGCCGGAAGCCGCTGTCCACTGCCCACTGCCCACTGTTCACTGTCCACTGTTCACTTACCCGGAAAAGGCCGTGCGGCAGCGCGCAAGGGATAGCAGCGGAATTCGCGTAGCGAATTGGAGCGGATAGCCCGGTCTGCCTGCCAAAGGCAGGCGGATGCGCCCAAATGGATTGCTCTAAATGTATGATTCACTCTAGGATAAAAAGCGTATATTGTGACAATAAATTAAAATTTAAGGAGTTTCAAATGAAAAAAGTGCTTTTTATGGTTGTTTTGGCAGGCGGTGCGGCTGCCGTTTTTTCTCAACAGCGAAACAACGATGCGTATGATGTAATTAAAAATAACATGAGCGTATCAAAGTTTGTCGCCGGTTCAATAAACGAAGCCGATGTAGAACAGATACTTGCCGCAGGTATTGCCGCTCCCAGCGCCCGCAATGGCCAGCCTTGGAAATTTGTCGTTGTACGAACAGCGGCATTGCTGCCTTCAACAATCAACGATAAAACAATACCAAACGGCAATATCGCAATTATTGTCTATACTGCTGGAGATGGAACCAATCCCGCCACAATTCTTGACTGCGGCCTCGCAGTTGAAAATCTGCATCTTGCAGCACAAGCGCTGGGCTATGGTTCGCGGATTTATACAGGAACAGCAGCGGCTATCAACCGCGCCAAGCAGGATTATGGAATTCCGTCAAACAGCAGCGCGGTAGCGGTTGTGCGCGTCGGCAAAATCACAAGCCGTGCTGATGCGGTAAGCTCGGCCTCAACCCGCAAATCTTCGCGGGATCTTGTTATTTATAAATAACCTGCGCGGCTTTTTTTGATAAGCCTTTTCGCCATGACGAATTGCACAACAAGGATGATTCCCATGGCGAAATAGGTTACCGCTCCATTATAAATACCCCAAATTGTATCTGAAAGCCGCTCATTTCCGGTATTAACCAGCGGCCCAAAAATGGTAAACCACGCGACAATCGAATCAAGCGCAAAAAAAAGGCACCACACAATCGTTGCGCGCCGACTAAAATGCTCCATTGGCTGTTCCGCGGCAGAACCTTTGATAGATTTATCAATAAGAAGCGCGATTTCAAACACAAACGAGGGTGGAAAAAACAAGCTTGTTCCAAAAACAAAAAGCCATGCTGTATTTACTAACAGCGGATAAAGTTTAATAATATCTTTTGCGCGTCCGGCAAGTTCAGGATACAATTTAAGGATAAGACTGGAATTAAGAAAAAATCCGGCGCTCCCAATAAGAAAAAGCACCACCGGGCTTACATAGGCCGAAGGGGATTTTCGCTTTTCTTCATTAGTAAGATTAATAATAAGATAAAGTATCGAAAAAATGACAATAAAAAGCGAAATATGATTTAATTGTGCATCAAAAACAACAAAAGCAAGAAAAATCACGATGGGATAGAGAATCGCAATTCCGGCAAGACATAGTTTAAGAAATTTACCAAGGGAGAATATCATCAAGCACAACCTTTGGCGATTGCCATTCTTCCCATTATAGCACATTTTTCCCTTCCAAGTAAAGCACTCCGCTTGCCACGGCAAGGTGGTGACGGGAAAATGATTGCTGTGCTATACTGATTACTATGCTATTGGCCGTAGATTTTCCTTCATTTATTAAGCCGGAAATTATTCCGGGAGTCTTGCCCATACGCTGGTATGGGCTTATGTATATTGTCGCGTTTTCGATTGCTTTTTTGCTGTACCGGCGGCAGGTGCGTGAACGGCGCTTCCCGCTGTCGGAAGACGATCTTTCAACAATGTTTTTTTGGTGTATTCTTGCCCTTATTCTTGGGGCACGGATCTTTTCCACACTGGTTTACGAACCACCTGCCACCAACGAATATTTGCGGAAGCCCTGGCTTATCTTCTGGCCGTTCCGCGATGGGAAATTCACTGGTTTTCAAGGGATGAGCTATCATGGCGGCGTAATCGGCGGCATTGTTGGCATTGTTGTGTGGTCAAAAGTAAAAAAACTGGACTTGCGCGAAATCGCCGACATGTATGCAGCTTCAATTCCGCTAGGCTATACTTTTGGCCGCATTGGCAATTTTATTAACGCTGAACTTTACGGACGGGTTACAACAAGCCCGCTGGGAATGATATTTCCTATTCCAAAATATGATACCGCTAATCGTTTAAACCCTCAGCTTGAATGGGTGCGCGAGGTTGCAGAAAAAACAGGGATTTCATTGCCATCAAATCCCGCAGAGCTGATAAACCTTCCCCGGCATCCTTCACAGCTCTATGAGGCGTTTTTTGAAGGGATAGTGCTCTGGGCGCTCATCTGGGTGCTTCGCAAAAAAAGCCCTTTCAAAGGCTTTGCAAGCGGACTTTATCTTTTGGGCTATGGATTTTGCCGGTTTTTTATCGAGTATTTCCGTGAACCCGACGCCGGTTTAGGATACCGTATTCAGCTGGGAAAAATTGTCCGCCCCGAAGATATAGCATATCTTCATCCTCCGCTGAGTTTTTCAACTGGTCAGATACTCTGCATCCTCATGATGCTTACTGCGGGTATCTGGTGGGCCATTGCCGCACGGCTGCCCAATAGCCGTTTCGTCTATGAATATTCTCAAACAGCCGTGCATCATCCTCCTGACAAGACGGAAAAAAAAGCCGGCAAAAACGCCCGGCGTAAGCTGCGGCGCAAACTCCGCTAATGTTCTCTCCGTCCTGCACTGCCGCACTGGATGGAGAGGTATTCGCAGTTCCTTCCCTTTCCAGTTCTGTCCACAGCCAGGAGCTTGCATGGTTTGAGAATCCTTGAACGACTAAGACATTCAGTTTATACTAAGGCATCATTTTATTTTTAAGGAGAAAATCATGGATTTTGAAAAGGTTATGCTGGAAAAGGCGAAAAAAGCTCAAAAACGCCTTGTTCTTGCTGAAGGAACAGAACCGCGGACGGTTAAGGCAGCGCGGAAAATTGTTGATGAAAAACTTGCTGCCTGTGTGACGCTCGTTGGAAAGCTTGCAGCGATTGAAGAAGTTGCCAAAAAGGAAGGGGTAAAACTTGATGGCATCAACCTTGTTGACCCGGAAAGCGCCCCCGATAAAGATAAATACGTCAAAACATATTATGACATGGGCGTTGCCAAAGATGAGGCAAAAAAGAAAAAAGGCCAGGAAGTAAAAAAGCCCATGACGGAGGAAACAGCGAAAAAAGACATGTCCCATTTTCTGCGCTGGGGCGCAATGATGGTCTATCTTGGCGACGCTGATGCGATGGTCGCCGGCGCGGAAAGCTCTACGGCTGATGTTTTGCGAGCTGGTCTTGGCATTATCGGCACAGCGCCCGGTTCAAAAACCGCATCTTCCTGTTTTGTTATGCAGATGAAGGATAAAGAATGGGGCGTTGACGGGGCAATGATCTTCTCGGATTGTGCCGTGCTTCCCGCACCTACTGCCGAGCAGCTTGCCGACATTGCCACAAGCGCCGCACAATCCTGCCGCGAATTCCTTGATGCGAAACCTGTTGTTGCCCTTATGTCCTTTTCCACGAAAGGCTCCGCCGCCCATGAACGTGTCACTGCCGTTACTGATGCGGCAGGCCTGTTAAAACAGCGGGCGGTAGATTTTGCCTTTGACGGCGAACTTCAAGCCGACGCGGCGCTTGTTCCTTCCGTTACCGACAAAAAAGCGCCGGGAAGTCCTGTGCGGGGTAAGGTAAACACGCTAGTTTTCCCTGATCTTGGTTCGGGCAATATCGGTTATAAGCTTGTGCAGCGTCTTGCCAAGGCAGAGGCGTTTGGGCCTTTTCTGCAAGGCTTTGCCAAACCAATCAGCGACTTATCACGGGGGTGCTCTGTTGATGATATTGTGGTAACCTCTGCGGTAACGCTCGCTCGCGTAAAATAATCCGCTGAGCCTGTCCCCAAAAAAGGGCAAACGTTTGTTGCAAGCAGATGTTTTGGGGCAGGCTCAACTGTAAAGGCCGGACAGCAATTGCCCCTAACAGCAGATTATTTTTTACTCCAAACGATTGCCGTATCAACAAGAGTATCGATTTTTTGTTTAAGGTTGACAAGCTCTGTCATAGTAAGTTTGCTGGATATAGATTCAATAAACACATTTAAATCTTTTTGCACCTGGGCATAATTATTAAAATCTTCAGGATAATCCTTTTCGCCGCGTTTGAGGTGTGAATCAATCAGTTTTCGATTGTAGTAGTCAAAAATCTGGTTAATCAATTCCTCGCTCACATGCAAGCCGCTGTCAGAAAGGAACTTTTTAAGCATTTTTGAATCAATTGCTTTATTGTTAAAAGAGAGCAATGCCTGATTGACAATTTCATTAACAGTCATACGCCAAGAATATCAAATTTTACTGCTCCAGTGCAATAGTAATATTGACTCAGCACAGAAAGCGGGGAATCATCAGCGCGGCGGATCTTTGTTTGCATAATTGAATAAAAATGATGAATAGACTTAAAATACCTCAATGGAAAATGAGGCGAAACTTGAACCGTATGTGCAGTCCGAAGACCATTCCTCAGATGATATGCGGCCGGCCCCCCAGACTATGCCTGCGGTTTCTGCCGGAGCAGCTGAACGGCACGGACGGATTCCAGCGGGCTCGCTGCTTTCTGCCCGTCTTTTTCATATGAGCATCTTCCCTGTATTGATTATCAACAAAGACTTGATGATTATTTATGCAAATCCGGCCAGCCTTAAATTTTTTTCAGGTTTTTTTAAACTGGGCAGCAACTTTTTTTTCGATATTTTTGGAAAATACTTTCAGATTGATGATGTAAAAAACATCCGGTCGGCGGTACTTAAAGGTGAAAACGGCTATTCATGGCGTGGTGTTGCTCATATTAAATCACGCGAGCGGCTGCCGGTCTTTACGCGCGTGTATATCTTTCCTGCCGGAGTGAATATGAAAGCGCCGGCAGAATTCACAATCATGTTTGATGATGTAACTGAAGAAAACCGCAAACTGCTGCGGGGTTTTTTTGAAAGTCTGCTTGAAGCATCAAAGCTCAAGGATAATGATACCGGCCAGCACGTTACCCGCGTTACATATTATTCACAAACGCTTGCCAAAATATTGTTTAACCGGCCTGAATATCAGATTGTTGATGCGGAATTTATCGAAAGCATTGGATTTCTTGCGGCAATGCACGATGTCGGCAAAATTGGCACTCCAGACGACATTCTTAACAAAGAAGGGCCGCTTTCTGATTTTGAATGGAAGATCATGCAGGAACACACGAAAAACGGTGCGTTCCTTCTCGAAGGCTATCCCAATCCAATGGCTAAAGCGATTGCCCTCTCTCATCACGAAAAATGGAACGGTAAGGGCTATCCCTTTCAAATTGAAGGCGAAATGATACCGCTTGCCGCCCGTATCGTTTCAATAGCAGATGTTTACGACGCTCTTCGTATGCGCCGCAGTTATAAGCCGGGCTTTACGCACGAAGTAACAATGTCCAAAATGCTCGAAGGTAAGGGCAGTCAGTTTGATCCTAATCTTATTGATATTTTTGTTACCATCGCGGATCAATTCAACGAGATTTACGAAACACATAAAGATGATAATTAAGAGGCGAGATAGCTTCGTATTTCGGCAGCAAGATAGAATGAGCCAAGCCCTAAAACCGGAAGCCCATCCGCCAGCGCAATGTCCAGCGCAGTTTGTATCCCTGCCGCAGTTTCTTTGATAAAAATCACGCTGGTATCCGTTCCGGCGGCGCTTTCTGTAAATATTTCGCAGACTTTTTCCGGTTCGCTTACTTTATAGGTTCCCGGCGTTGTAATAATAATTTTTGAAAAAAGAGACACAAGATGATGCGCCATTGCTGCCGCGTCTTTTCCCTGCGCACAGCCAAAAATCAGCACACCGCCTTTGCCGTACAACCGCTGCCATGTCTCCGCGCACAGCCGTACGCTTATATCGGTATGAGCGCCGTCCACAACGACCAGCGGTTTTAGCGAGATACGTTCAAACCGGGCAGGCAGCAGGACACGCTGTACGGCATTTTGAACGACGGCAGCGGAAATTTCGGGAAATGCCCGTTTGACGGCAAGCACAGCAAGCGAGGTATTAAGCGCCTGAACTTCACCAACCAGGGGAATGTGCAATTCAAGCGGCTCCGAGAAAAACCCATCCGCAGTGAATTCAAGCTGCCAGGAACTGCCTTCACGGTTAACGTTAAGCTGGGATAGTACAGCGGTTTCGGGAAAATAATAGCACGGAGCATGTTTTTCTGCAGCGGTTTTGGTGAATTGAAGGTATGCGCCGCTATAGGGTTGTTCCGCCACAATCACTGGGCAGCCTTCTTTTATAATACCGGCTTTTTCCCTCGCAATTTTCGTAATGGTATCGCCCAACATATCTGTGTGTTCAAACTCAATACCGGTAAGGATTGTTGCACGGCTGTGGACAATGTTCGTCGGATCAAGCCGTCCGCCCATGCCTGTTTCAACGGCCAGCGCCGTGCATTGTGCTGTGCGCGCACAGAGAAAATAATACAGCGTAAGCAGTTCAAAAAAGGTTGGTTCAGGGGCGGCATCTTCAGAAACGGCGCACAACGCACGATACGCATCAGAGTTCGGCGCACTCAATGCGGATGTATATGCGTAGAGTTCATTGCCTGCGGCGATATAGATTGATTCATCGAAAAACGCATCGTTACAGGTTATCCGTTCCCGGTATTCGGTGATGTGGGGGGACATATACCTGGCAACCCGAAATCC
>JAITHM010000142.1 GCA_031279965.1 Spirochaetaceae bacterium | reverse complement strand
GACATCGCTTCGCAACCGTGCGGTCTGCGTTAGGTAACGTATCACGGCCGGAAGCCGCTGTTCACTGCCCACTGCCCACTGCCCACTGTTTGGTGCGGGATATGTTAGCTAACGGCGCGTTCTGCGTTAGGCAACATATACCGCCGGAAGCCGCTGTTCACTGTCCACTGCCCACTGTTTGGTGCGGGATATGTTAGCTAACGGCGCGGTCTGCGCTAGGCAACGTATCACGGCCGGAAGCCGCTGTCCACTGCCCACTGCCCACTGTTTGGTGCGGGATATGTTAGCTAACGGCGAGTTCTGCGCTAGGCAACGTATCACGGCCGGAAGCCGCTGTCCACTGTTCACTGCCCACTGCCCACTGTTCACTTACCCAGGAAAGGCCGTGCGGCAGCGGTGCAAGCAATTCAGCAGGGGAATCTTGTCGAGTATGAGAGCTTTTTGCTATACTGAGGTGATAAAGTCGTTTTTGGAGGATGGTCATGAAAAAACTTCTGGTATTTGCTGTGTTGTGTGCGTGTGCGGCGCTTTCTGCTGGTGCTGATGAGGGCGAAGAGATTCGTCCGATGCGGGGTTCAGAGCCAAAATTTGTTACCGTTGCCGATGTAAATAATCTTTGGGATGGGACGCCGGTTATCATGCGGGGAACCATCGTCAAGGCGCTTAGTTACGAGCGCTATCTGTTTCGTGATGCAACAGGCGAAATCGTTCTTGATATTAACTGGGAAATATGGCGCGGGATTTTGATCAATAATAATGAACAGGTTGAATTTACCGGCGTTGTTCAAAAAGTGCATGGTTTTGTCAACGATGTAGCTGTCAAGCGCATTAAACGAATTTAGGGCAGAAGCGGGATGCTCATTTATTGACATCAGCTTCCATTGCATTTATCGCCGCGACATACGCTTTTATTGCGGATTCCACAATGTTTGTCGAAATGCCGCGGCCGTTCCAATGTTTGCCATTATAAGCAATTTTTACCATCGCTTCGCCCTGTGCATCAGAATCACCGGAAATTGAACCAAGCTCGAACATTTCCATCGTTACATCTTTACCAATAATATCGTTAATGGCGCTGAACGCCGCGTCAATACAGCCATTGCCAAAATGCACTGTCTCACGCATTCCGCCATCGCTCCCTTCAAGCCGTATCGCACTTGTCGCCGAAACTGACGAGCCTGCATTAGTTACCCAGCGTTCAAGCTTCCAAGTTTCCGGTATGGCGCGTGACGTTCCGATAACAAGCGCTTCAATGTCACGGTCACTGACGGTCTTTTTCGTGTCGGCAAGGAGTTTAAACTGAGCAAAAATAGAATCCATAGCGTTTTCATCAACAGCAAGACCAAGCTGTGTAAGCCGGTCGACAAAGGCGTGTTTACCGGAATGTTTCCCAAGAACCATTTCACTTTTTGTAATCCCGACAGATTCCGGCGTCATAATTTCGTAGGTTGCGCGGTTTACCAACACGCCATGCTGATGGATGCCTGCTTCGTGAGCAAAGGCATTTTCGCCAACAATCGCTTTGTTCGGCTGCACTTTTACGCCGGTTACTGCGCACACAAGACGGCTTACCGGATAAATGTGCGTTGTATCAATACTAGTTCTCCGCCGCCAGTGATCCTGCCGGACATTAAGCGCCATAACAATCTCTTCAAGTGATGCGTTTCCCGCCCGCTCGCCAATACCGTTGATGGTACATTCAACCTGATCTGTCCCTGCTCCAATGGCGGCAAGACTATTGGCAACGCCGAGCCCCAAATCATTATGAGCATGCACGGAAAAACGGGCGTTTTCAATGCCGTTTGTATGTTCACGAACATATTTGACCATACGTGCGAACTCGTCCGGCATGGCATACCCTGTTGTGTCGGGAAAGTTAATTGTTGTAGCCCCAGCCGCTATCACGGCGCTGAACACGGTGGCGACAAAATCGAGATTACTGCGCGATGCGTCTTCAGCAGAAAATTCAATATCAGAGCAAAATTTTTTTGCATAACGCACGGCGGAAACAGCACGTTCAAGCATGGCTTCGGGTGTCATTTTTAGTTTGTATTCAAGATGAATGGGGCTTGTTGCCAGAAAAAGATGAATACGAGGAGGCGCCGCCGCGCTGGAAAGAGCCTCGCGCGCCGCATCAATGTCTTTTTCAAGAGCGCGGGAAAGTCCGGCGACAGAGGAATCTTTGACGATTCCGGCAATCGTTCGCACCGACTCAAGGTCGCCAGGGCTTGATGCGGGAAATCCAGCCTCCATCACATCGACTCGCAGCCGTTCAAGCGCACGGGCAACTTCAATCTTTTCCTGAACATTCATGGAACATCCAGGTGCCTGCTCGCCATCACGCAGCGTTGTATCAAAAATGATAACATTATTCTCGCTCACAGGGATATCTCTGCATATTTTACAAAGATTGTCAAGCAATTGATAGAAGCTTATTCCAACTTTGGGGGCATAAGCCAAGGCAGCTCTACCACAAAACTCTAAATTGATCAGCGCTACTCTAAATTTTTATGGTAATATGCCGATGATGAGAGAACCCGCCTGCCGGGCGGAAATACGGAGCTTCGATGAAAAAAAACTATATCATGGTTGCGCTGTTCTGCCTTATTGCGGGTTTCTTGTGCGCCGCAGAGGGAGTTTCGGTCAATATTCGCTATTACGACAAAAAAGTTTATTTTGCTGAAAATGAACCGGTTTTTATTTTGGTAACAGTGGCAAATAACTCGTCTGGGGTCTACCGGTTTCGTATTGCAGATGACCGCGCATTTTCGCTTGATTTTGATACCCGTACTCGTGCGAACCGCCCTGTAGAACACGCAGAAATTCTTGAACGCCGCCGCAGTAGCGCCGCACAGGTTTTCTTTCGAGATGTGAGCATTGAACCGGGTGAATCATTTTCGTTTGTCGAAAATCTCCGTGATTATGCAAAGATCGAGACTGCGGGAAACTTTGTTGTACAGGCGCGTGTATACCCAGAACTCTTGAATACAGCGCGGCAAACAGTCAGCATGAACTCTCCACTGGATTCGCTTGCGTCAAACCGGCTTGCCCTCCAGATAAAAACGCGCGGCATTACCGGCAGCGACGGTCTTGCCGTAGCCCTTGATGTTGAAACCGGCGCGGTGCTTGAACGGGCAAAGCTTGTTCCCGATCAGGTAATAACCTGGACGCTTAAAGCCCGGCAAAAATCTGAATGGGAAAAATTTTTCCTCTATCTTGATATTGAAAAAATGATCAGCCGTGACGGCCCCCGTCAGCGGCGATGGCGCGCGGAATCTGAAGAAGGCCGCCAGCGTATGATAGCAAACTACCGCAGCGAGCTGCAAAAAGCCACCATAGACGGCGATATATCGGCAATTCCGATGCAGTTTGATATTGAAAATACCAGTTATAATGCACGGGAAGGCACCGTTGTTGTGCTTGAAAAGTTTAAAACAGGCGACTATATTGAACGAAAGCGGTATACTTATTACCTTGAAAAAGAAGATGAGTATTGGTCAATTATTGATTATACGGTGATGAATTTGGGCACCGAATGATGGTAAAAAAGCGTGAATTATTAGCACCAGCGGGAACTCCCGAGGCGCTTGCCGCGGCAGTTAACGAAGGCGCCGATGCTGTCTATCTGGGGCTTAAAACATTTAACGCACGGCTTCGCAGCAATAATTTTACGTATGCACAATACGAAGCGGCTGTTAAAACACTTCATAAAAACAAACGTAAAATTTATGTTACCGTCAACACGGTATGGACAGAACGCGAAGCAGACCGTCTCTATCAGTTTTTAAAATACATTGCTCATAGCGGCGCCAATGGCATTATCGTGCAGGATTTTGGCACATTGAATCTGGCGCGGACTCACTTTCCCAATCTTACTGTTCATGCGTCAACCCAAATGAATATTGCGTCATCAAAGGGATGCAATGTTCTTTCGAAAAACGGCGTGTCTCGTGTCGTACTTGCCCGCGAACTTTCGTTTGAAGAGATACAGGAAATACGCGCCCATACAACGGTTGAGCTTGAAGTTTTTGTTCACGGCGCATTGTGTGTCAGTGCGTCAGGACTCTGCCTTTTTTCAAGTTATCTGGGGGGTAAATCAGCAAATCGCGGTATGTGCACCCAGGCGTGCAGGCGTAGTTATACTCCTGGTGAGTCTGAGGCGAAATATTATTTTAGCCCGCTTGACCTTGAACTTATCGAAAAACTGCCGAATCTTGTCGGCGCGGGAGTTGATGCTTTTAAGATTGAAGGCCGGATGAAAAGCGCAGATTACACCGGCATTGCCGTTGCCGCGTACCGTATGGTTCTTGACGCGATTGACGAAGGCAATGAAGAAACGCTGCGCACGGTAACGGGCAAGGCAACAGCGCTTTTACGCGGTGATTTTGCCCGTGCAAAAACAATTTTTCACTATAACGGGGATCTGCCTGCATCGTATCTTAGGGCAGAGGTCGAAGGCGGTACCGGCATACGGTTGGGACGTATCGCGCGTTTTCATGGTACAGCGCCGCGGCGCGCATTAATCGAAAATGCGCCGTTTATCCCGCAAACAGGTGATTCCATCAGGCTGCACCGTGCTGATGACACACATCGTGCTTCACACAAGATTACTCATATTGAACAGCATGACGGCGGCGGCGCGGCGTTTTGGTGTGATGTGCCTGACGGTTTTACGGCAGGTGATGCAGTTTATCTTACCCAAACACGCGCGACATCACGCCGTTATCCTTCGCTGCTCCCCAAAAATCTTTCTGGTTTCCGGCTGTTTCCAGGCCGCGATAAAGCGCCGCATCCGCTCTTCAACTTTAAAAATCATTTAAGCATGCATGAAGGCATAAGCGTCAGCGTTACGCATATCGAAGATCTCTATATGGTACAATCGATTCGTCCCAGCCATGTAATACTTCCATTAGATACCGCGAATGCAAAACGCCTTATTGAAACAAATGGCCCGCTTCCATTCAAACCGTACGAAATGATACTCAGTTTTAATCCTTTTTTTAATGAAAAACTTGATGCACTGCTCACACCATATATAGCTCCTTTGGTAGAAGCAGGATATAATCAGTATATCATCAATAATCTTGGACAATTTTCATTATTCAGAAATATTCCTCAGCAGCTGCATTTTATCGCCGGACCATATCTTTATACGTTTAACCGGTGCGCGTTGAATTTTCTTGCCAGTCTTGGATCTGATTATCATGTTGAAGGCGTTGTAAGTCCTTACGAAAACTCGCGGCGCAATCTTGAAAGCAGCTTTGATAAAAAAAATCGTGCATACAGCATTATAACAGTATTTGCATATCCTGCACTTTTTCGCATTCAGTCTCCCCGGCTTCGTGAACTCTATTCATTTGAAACTTTCAGCGGAAAAAATGGCGAAACTTTTGTGCTTACTCATCATGCCGATGAATCAATTGTTACGCCGCATGCCCCATTTTCAATAGTTGATAAAATACCTTTTTTACAGACAGCGGGTTTTAAGCATTTTATTGTTGATTTTGGCCCGCGCCAACTGCAAAAAAAGACCTACAAAGAAGTTATGAATGCGGCGCTGAGCGGCAGACCACTGGGAGATATATCCCGCTTTAACTGGAAAAATGGTTTTTATGAAGCAAGTTCTGCCAAATCAAAAGGTGTTTCCTGATAGATAAAGTTCAGCCAATTTGAGAAAAAAAGATGTGCGTGCGCCCGCCAACGGACTATAGGCGGGCGTGCAGGATCATCTCCGGTATAGTAATTCTGTGGAATGTTAACTGTTTTTCCCAGCGCAAGATCGCGCCGGTATTCTTTATCAAGAGTCAATACGTCATATTCAAGATGGCCTGTCACATAAATTTCACGGCCGTTACGGGCAGTAAGAATAAAAGGACTGCCGCATGCTGTCGCCGATTGTACCGTTAACGCCGCGACAACATTGATAAGAGAAAGCGAGCTTTCCGTGTGGCGCGATTGGGGAGCAAGAAAGATGTCATCAAACCCGCGGAAAAGCGGCGTGTTACGCGCATTTATATTATGGGCAAAAACCCCAAAAAGCTTAGAGGGCAGCGTCAATTTTGGAATGCCATAATGATGATACAGTCCCGCCTGAGCACCCCAACAAATATGCATTGTAGAAAACACATTGGTTTTCGCCCACGACATAACAGCGGCAAGCTCATCCCAATAATCAACTTCTTCAAAAGGCAATGTTTCAACGGGCGCACCAGTAATAATAAGGCCGTCAAACCGGTCTTTGCATGCTTTGTGCGACGGCGTATAAAAACGTTCAAGATGGCCGGGGGGGGCATTGCGCGATGTATGGCTGCCCATGTAGAAAAAGCTTATGTCAACTTGCAACGGTGAGCTTCCCAGGAGCCGCAGCAATTGTATTTCAGTATCAACTGTAGTTGGCATAAGGTTCACGATGGCGACTTTCAACGGACGTATATCCTGCCGGGCAGCGCGCTCCTCTGTCATAACGAAGACATTTTCATCAGTAAGCGCCTTATAAGCAGGCAGGCTTTTGGGAATTTTTATTGGCATTTTGAAAATTGAATGCCGGGTCTTTTCAAAAAATCGAACAACACTTTAATAAGTTGCGATAATCGCGTAAAAAACAAGCTTCTTTTTACCGGTATTAAGAAGGCTGTGCGATGAACCGTTACCTGTTATCACAACATCACCGGCGTGAACCATAACTTCACGTCCGTTATCATTAAGAAGGCCGGCTCCTGACCGAATCAAAAAAAACTCAGTTTCCCCTTCATGTTTATGATAGCCGATTTTGACTCCTGGCTCAAGTGTGACTTCTTTTAAGACCCGCAAATTGCGCATTGTTTCTGCAGGTGCAAGCGATACAAGACGTGCTATACCTTCGCCTCCGCACAATTTGTCAGTTTCCTCAACAGGCATTTGCCGTCGTTGAATAACCATAGATAAACTCCTTCAATTTGAGTATTATGCTGTAATTATAATGTTCTGCATGGACTACATCAACTGCCCGTCACAAAGACCAGTTTCAGCCTTTGTAACGAATTGATGACAGACGCGGCAGGTGCGGGCAGAAATACTTTGTCAAGGAAAGAAAATCATGGAAAAGCTCAAATCACTGCTTGTTGAAAATACCGGACCACAATGGGCCGAAATGTTGCTTTTTATTGCCGCAGGCATCGTTTCCGCTCTTTTTTTTTCAACAGTCATCTTTAATCTTATTCAAAACTTCACCAAAAGAACAAAAACGGTTATTGATGATACTATCATCGCGCATATACGAGCGCCAATCTCGCTTGTTCTTGTGCTGGGCGGCGCTGCGTTGGGGATAAATAACCTGACGATAAGCGCAGAAGCCGCATACTGGAAAAACAAAATTATCTTTGCCGCGTTCGTCTGTATTGCATCATGGATGATGATGAAGATACTTGACTCGATTATTGCGCATCATGTGCCGCGTGAAATAGCAGATGCCGAAAAAAACGGCTCGGCGGGCAACGGGGAAGATTCCATTAAAGTTCTACAAACTGATTTTAAGCCGGTATTTCGAAGGCTTGTCAATATTGTTATGGTGATACTGCCGTTTGCAATCGTTGCAAAAGCATTTGGGTACGATATAAGCGCGATACTTGCCGGCCTTGGTATCGGCGGTGCAGCACTTGCTCTTGCGGCGCGTGATATTCTTGCAAGTTTTTTTGGCTCCCTTGCAGTCCTTGCCGACAAGCCTTTCCGTGTCGGCGACCGGATCCGGTTTATTGATAAAGCCTACGAAGCTATCGACGGTGTTATTGTTGAAATACGATTTCGTACAACAAGGCTTCGAACATTCGATAATCGTATTCTTTGTATTCCAAATAGCATTTTTTCGGCACAGCCTGTCCAGAATGTCAGTTCCGAGCCGCACACGCGCATTGTACAAATAATTCCAATACGGGCATCAAATGGCTATGAAAAAACACAGGCTGCCCTTGAAATACTCCGCACGCTTGCTCCCAAGGACGTTCAGTTTGGCACCGACCATATTGCGGCGCTGACCTACACCGGTATAGCTGTATACAAAATAACGTTTATTTTTTTTATTGCGAAAGACGCAGATTATTTTGGCACAATAAATGCGGTCAATATGGAGATTGTCCGCTGCTTTGAAAAAACAGGCATTGAATTTTAACGTGGAATTTTAGGTGCTGTTCTCCGGTTCTTATTCTGTGTTACACTGCCGGCATGGGCGAAAAAAAAATTGCATTTGCTGGATTTGGAGCAATGGGGCAGACGATGCTGAAAGGCTTTCTTGCCCACAACACAATAACACCTGACCGTGTTGCAGTGCTTTCCAGAAGTGCGGCGGGGAAGGACGCCGCCGGCGCATTGGGGGTTGTTGTGTGCGAAACTTCCGCCGAGCTGGCCGCTTTTGCCGACATCATCATACTTGCCGTAAAACCAAAA
>JAITHM010000058.1 GCA_031279965.1 Spirochaetaceae bacterium | reverse complement strand
GCCCGCACCCGCGCAAGGGATAGAAGCGGAAAGCCCGCAGCCCCGCGAAGCGGGGCGAGGACTTGCAGCGGATAGCCCGGTCTGCCTGCCAAAGGCAGGCAGATGCGCCCAGAATGCCAAATTGAGATGTTCTTGATTTAAATTGCTGTTTTTTTTATCTTGGACATGATTATTAATAAGTTGGAGTTATATTGATGCATCAGGTAAAAAAAGTGGTAGAAAATCTCTATTGGGTAGGAGGAAACGACCGCCGTTTAGCGCTGTTTGAAAATGCTTTTCCTATTCCACGGGGAATTTCGTATAATGCCTACCTGCTTTTAGATACAAAAACAGTGCTTTTTGATACGGTAGATAAAGCTATAAGCGAAGTTTTTTATGAAAACCTTGATTTTGTGTTGAATGGGCGTACGCTGGATTATGTTGTGATTAATCATGTTGAGCCTGACCATTGTGCAAATCTCGCGCTGCTGGTACAGCGCTATCCTGCAATAACTATTGTTGGGAACAAGAGGACAGGTTCAATGTTAAAACAATTCTTTTCGTTTGATGCGGGGAAATTTGACGAACATTTTAAGCTTATAGCCGAAGGTGATACGTTGGAAACAGGCGCGCATACGCTTAAATTTGCAATGGCGCCGATGGTTCACTGGCCTGAAGCTATGGTCACATACGATATGACGGCGAAAGTTCTTTTTTCCGCTGATGCATTTGGTACGTTTGGTGCGTTGAATGGCCATATTTTTGCCGATGAGCTGGAATTTGAGCGTGAATGGCTGCCGGATGCCCGCCGGTATTACGCCAATATTGTTGGAAAATACGGAAGCCAGGTGCAGGCGCTTCTTGCTAAAACAGCAAAGTTTGATGTTTCGGTGGTGTGTCCGCTTCATGGCCCCTGCTGGCGGAAAGATTTTGACTGGTATTTAAAGAAATATCAGCTTTGGAGCACCTATAAGCCGGAAGATGCTGCGGTAATGATTGCTTATGGTTCAATTTATGGACATACCGAGAATGCGGCAATGATTTTGGCGGCAAATCTTGCCGAAAAAGGCGTACACAATATTAAAATATTTGATGCATCATCAACCCATGTATCAGAGATTGTCGCCGAGGCCTTCCGGTGCAGTCATCTGGTTTTTGCGTCGGCAACCTACAATGGCGGCATTTTCTGTTCAATGGAAACACTGATACATCACCTGATTGCGCACAATCTGCAAAACCGTACGATTGCCTTTATTGAAAATGGCTCGTGGGGTCTTGAATCAGGGCGGCTTATGCGTGAATTGTGTGCGCAATTAAAAAACACAATGCTGCTTGATGCGACAGTAAACTTTAAGTCGGCAGTTAAAGAAGAGGGGCGCGTATTGCTGGAAAATCTTGCCGGCGAAATCTGCAACTCAATGGCGAAATCTGCTCTGGAATAACCGCGGCGGCTTTTTTCAATATGCTTACAACAACAATAGACGAACAAGAGTTACTATATATTTTTTAGAATTAAGGAAGGATTGAGTGATGATTCGGATTGTGATTGTTGAAAGTCAGGAACTGATGCGGCTGGGACTGACCGGTGTGCTTTCGGCGCAGGAGGATTTTCAGGTAGTGGGCACGGGCGTTGATGGTTATGACGCACTAAAACTTTGCGAAGATTTTCAGCCGGATGTAGCGATTTTAAATCTTGATATTCCGCTGATAAGCGGAATTAAGGTAACACCTTCGATTAAACTCCGTTCACCGGCTACATCAATAATATTGCTGATTAAAAAAGCGCAAGAAGATATACTCAGCGGATTTTTAGAGTGCGGCGCTTCGGGAATAGTGTTTGAAAGTTCTGTTTATGAGGAAATTTACGCAGCGATCAGACAGGTCGTTAAAGCAGAAAGCTATTATCTGAGCAGTGATATTACGTCAGCCTTGGTGCGGCGTTTTACGCAGGGTGATTTGGAATATGATAAAAAAAAGGTAGTGAGAACCGAGCCCGTTCCAATGGAGCCTTTTTCTCCCATGCTTGTGAACAAAACCGAAATGCAAATTGCAAGCTTTATTGGTCAGGGACTTTCGAATCGTGAGATTGCCAACCTGCTTGAATTCAAAGAGGGAACTGTCCGAAATTATATTTCATTTATTCTGCAAAAGACTGGCCTTAAGCATCGTACTCAGATTGCAATTTATGCGTTTAACAACGGCTTTGCCGATAGAGGAGAAATCGAAAAACGCTCTGTTAAACATACAAAACGGCTTCCGGCAAAACCTGCATATCGTAAACATCATGCCATTCAAAACGAACTTGCTACTCTGCGGTAAATTCATGCCCCGCCGAAATTAAGGCTGCTTTCCCAAAATGGTAATTTTGGGAAAGACTCAAACCACCCCGCTCACAAAGAGAGAATTTCGTCGGCTTTTGCGGCGGCTATGTCGTAGTCCATTGTGGTAACGGCTTCGGCAATGGCGGCGAGCAGGCCGTCGACCGTTTCGTTGACGGTGATTGTTTTAAAGCCTTCCACAAGCTCATCGAGCGCCGTAATGTCGTAGTCCGCGCAGGCGGCTTTGAGCGCGC
>JAITHM010000126.1 GCA_031279965.1 Spirochaetaceae bacterium | reverse complement strand
ATCAAGATGGTCGTGATGATTGTGGCTAATCAATACGATGGGATGTTCTGGCAGGTTATCAAAATCAAATTTGATTTTGACTTTTTTACCAATAATAAGCGCACGGTTTGAAAAAAACGGATCGGTAAGTATTGTTGCCCCATCAATTTTAATAATTATCGAAGCATGGCCGACAAACGAGATGCTGTTAGCATCAGGATCAGAAAGATAGGAATAATCGTTATCAATATGAGTGTAGCGATCTTCCGGAAAGGGTGGAAATTGTTGTTTTTTTCGTGAAAAGAATCCGCCGCTTGTACGCTGTTCAGACCGTATCATCCACGGATTGAAAAATTTACCCGTTTCGCTGCGATGAGGGGCATAGAGCAAGGATATATCGGTAGATTTTACCTGACGAAGCCAGAGGTCTTCGTCAAAACCAGGCGCTTCAGATGCACACGAAAGACCAAGAAGCGGCATAAAATACCACAATTTTTTCAATTTTGAACAAAAAGTAATCATAGTTTTCTTAAGATAATTAATACTTGACGAAAGACTACCATTCCTATAGTATCAAAATCAAGATAATTTACCCCTGAGGGCTGTTCCTGCTGGGGAAAAAATAGAGGAGTAGGTCCATGAAGCGGACGTATCAACCAAGTAAAGTAAAACGGAACCGGAAATTTGGATTCAGGGCACGGATGAAGACTCGTGGCGGCCGTCTTGTTTTGAAGCGCAGACGCGCCAAGGGGCGGATTAAATTAACTGCTTCTGATGAGAAGAAGCCCTATTAGCGGGTGCGCCGATGAAACGGCGGTTTTTTCCGAAATTGGAACACCTAAAAAAATCGGATGAGATAGGTGTTCTTTTTAAACGGGGGAATTCAGTTGCCTGTTGGGGAGCAAAGCTTTACTTTGCACGAAATACGCGGGAGTATAATCGTATTGCGTATGCCCTTCCCCGAAAATTTGGCAATGCTGTCCGGAGAAACCGTGCACGCCGTTGGGGGCGGGAGGCGTGGCGGCATCTTCGGCATAAACTGGAAGCTGGGTTTGATCTTGTTCTGCTGGTTTTTCCTGACGAAACGGCGGATTATCAGCGACGATTCACTCAGTTTGAGAATTTGTTACGAAAAGCGCGGATTTTGAACGATGGCTAAAATAGTTGAACGGATTGTTATAGGTGCCCTCTGGTTATACCAAACCGGCATTTCTCCTTATAAAGGAGGTGCTTGTTGCAGATTTTATCCTTCTTGTTCGGCCTACACTGTTGAGGCTGTACAGGTTCATGGCGTGGTACGGGGGCTTTTTCTAGCGATTAAGCGCCTTCTGCGCTGCCATCCTTTTTCGCAAGGCGGATACGATCCGGTTCCCGGAAAGACCGCAATCGAGGTTACATGGAAAAAAAGACAGTTCTAGCCGTTGTTCTATCAATCGCGGTTATTATCATTTATTCATTGGCAATGCAGGCTTTGTATCCGCCCAAACCGCCGGAAGCGGTTTCCGTGCGGCCAGAGCGTGTTGTTGCTGATGAGGCTGTGCCGCCGGTGCCGCGAGAAGTTATGTCCAGCTCCCGTGAAGATGCTGAGTTAAGCGAAGAGGCAAGCCTTGAGGCGATGCCTGAATATTATACAATCAGCACTAAGTACCTTGATGTTCGTTTAAGTAATGCTGGCGGCGATATTGTTGCTTTCAGGCTTAAAGAGCATCTTGATGGTGAAGATTTTGTTGATATGATATTTTCAGGCGAGCGGGAGAGCCATGCTTTTGGAGTTGGATTTGGCGGTATGGATGTTACGCCGCTTGAAAGCCTCTTTCAAACAACGGTTATTTCTGATTATGAAATCCTGTTTTCCCGCCGGTTCACGCTCGCGTCCACGGTATTTACTCTTTCTAAGAAATATACATTCATACCTGATGAATACATGTTTGAACTTGATATAACAATTGATGGTGGAAGTACTATTCCCGCGCTGAACTTTTCAGGTGTTTCAGGGCATGTTGCCTATACGTTGAATTGCGGGCCGCAAATCGGCCCCCGGTTTGCGGTGCTTGATGAACGGGAAGATTACCGGCGTTATATCACCTTTATTAATGGCAAGCGGAAAGATGAAAAAGTAACAGCGTCAAACGATGCCCTGGTAACCGAGTCTGTTTCCTGGGCTGCAATAGCGGGAAAATATTTTTCGTTGATAGCGATTCCTGATACTACACATTATGGATATATCTTTTCTATGCGGGGAAATGACCCAGGAATTCCGGCGTTTTCTCGGCTTTTCATAGAACGGCCGGTACTCTCTTCGGCGGTGCAGATAGACAAATTTCGTTTTTATCTGGGACCTAAAACATCTTCAACCCTCGAGATTTACGAAACCAACAAAAGTTATTGGAAAGATTTGGGCAATTTACATCTTTCAGAAGCGGCAAATACCAGCGGTTTTTGGGCGATACTCAATCCGCTTGAATGGGTCTTAAAAAAACTTTTAACGTTATTTTACGCGCTTATTCCCAACTATGGGGTCGCAATTATTCTTGTAACGCTCTTGGTCAAGCTTATATTATTTCCGCTTACTAAAAAAAGTTCAGAAGGCACATTGCGCATGCAGGCTATGGCACCGAAAATTAAAGAACTTCAGGATAAATACCGGGACAACCCTATGAAGCTGAATGCAGAAATGGGGGCGCTTTATAAAAAAGAAGGTTATAATCCACTTTCTGGCTGCTTGCCACTTCTTATTCAAATACCGATATTTTTTGCAATGTATAATCTCTTTAACAATCATTTTGATTTACGCGGTGCCGTATTCATTTCCGGCTGGATTCCTGATCTTTCACAGCCTGAGTATGTCTATAGTTTTGCTCCATTTCAGCTTCCGTTGTTGGGATGGAGTGAGATTCGTATATTGCCTTTTATCTATGTAGGCTCACAGCTTATTTCTGGAAAATTGACACAGACTCCTGGTCAACAAAGCAATGCTCAAATGAAAATGATGCTTTATGTAATGCCTATTGTATTTTTCTTTGTGCTTTATAATGTTCCATCAGGACTTTTGGTATATTGGATTATGTCGAATATATTGACGATGATTCAGCAGCTTGCCATCAATAAATTTATCTTGAAACACAAGGCGGTAATTACTCAAAGTGAAGAATCTGTTCGTAAGGTAATCGCTCCGCCTAAAAAAAAGAAACGGAGGTAATTATGACGTATGATTTTGAAGGTAAAACAGAAAAAGAAGCTATTGAAAGAGCGATGCTTGAACTTGGTGTCGAGCGTGATAGTTTTGATGTCGAAATTCTTGAAGTTCAACGCGGCGGCTTGTTTAAGAAAGGTTTTGTGCGCATCAGACTGCATCTTGGTGATGAAGCGCCGCACGGAGGAGGGCATCATTATCCTGCAAAAACATTTGAACGCCGCAGCGCAGCGCATAGTACTTTGGACGAAGCTATGCCCGCTGACGAGGAATTTGAGCGTCTGCTTCTTGAGTTTGTTACTATAATTATTGAAAAAATGAACATATCCGGCAAGGTAACTGTTCAGTCCCGGGAAAAGCGCAAGATTACGCTGAATGTCGAAACGGCACATTCGGCAATTGTTATTGGCAAGAAAGGAAGAACGCTTGATGCGCTTCAACTTATTGCGACATTGTATACGAAAAAAATTCATAGGGGCGAAATGCGTGTTATTCTTGACTGCGAGAATTACCGCCTGCATCATGAAGAAATATTGGTGCGACTTGCCTATTCAGTGGCTGCAAAAGTGCGTTTGTCACGAAGATCAATACTGCTTGAACCGATGAATCCTTATGATAGAAGACTCATACATACAACACTTGATAAGGCGGGCGATATTGAGACCAAAAGTGAAGGTGAAGGTGTCTATAAACAAGTTCGTGTTTCGTTTAGATCACCTCGTATGTAAGCTGACTAAACTAATTGTGTGTGCACTATTTCTTGTTTGTCCGCGTGTATGGGCACAACTTTCGGATTTTTTACCGCCTGATTTACAAGATCGTGTTATAAATGAAGAGGTGATTTCTTCTGTGCATGGTGATGACATGCGGCTTGAGCTTATACCGCGTTATGCCGCACTTAATGAAATGATTGAAAAGCTTGTTTCAGAGCTTAACCCCAGTATTATGGTTGAGAGTATCTGCTGGTACAAAAAACCTGCCTCACGGCAAAAATTGTGGAATATTGATGAAAAAACAAAGCTTTTTAATGGCATATTATCGCTAAGTACGCTTGAAGGACTTCGTTATTATTCGGTAAGCAGGAAAAAAACCCGCCTTTTGTATGAAATTTCTCATGTTGTTGATTCACCTGAGGCAAAAAATAAACTTCCTGATCCGCTATTTACTGTGCGGAATTTACCCGCTCATCTAGTGCTTTATGCAAAACAAAAAGATTTGACTTTTGGTGAAAATATTTACAAGTTTGATTTTTGGGTGCGTAATGATGGTATTCTGTTCCAACAGACAAATTTAACGCCTATATCTTATGGAATTATCCCTGTGCTTGGCAAAGAAAAGCTTCGTTCAATAGTGACTGTGCTTGATCTTCGAGAAGGAATACTTATCTACACAATCTCAATGGCTGATGCGCTTTCCTTTTTAGGCATGAAGAACAGGGTTGGCGTTTCTTTTGCATCCCGTTCAGAGGCGATACTTTCGTGGTTTCGGGAAAAAGCCAATGCCGTATACAATTAAACAGGCAGAGGAAGCTAAAAATTAGCCGTCGCACCAGAGAGGGGGAGGGGAGCACCATGGAAAAACACTATTATTTTGATAGAAATCTTCTTGCGCTTTCAGCGTATAATGATGCACTTTGTAAGCGCCTTTCTGCTGCCGAAACGACATTATCGCGCTACCGTTTTGTCGAAAGTAGAAATGGGAATGCTATACCTGCATGGGTTGACGCGACAGGAGCAGCACATACCCTGCATTCGCTTATTGCGCCTGAACGTGAAGCTGAAAGATTCTGTTCAACATTAACTGAAGAAGGTTATCTTGTCCTTTTGGGATTGGGCGGCGGTTATTTTGCTGAAGCTGTCCTTGAACGTGATACTACACATAAGATACTTGTAATAGATTATGATATACATGCCATAGCGGAATTATTCTGTTCGTGTGAATATGTCCATATCTTGAATGATCCGCGTGTTACTCTGCTTGTTGATCCTGATGTACATACAATTATTAATTATATTATTGAGACATACCACCCATGCGTACATAATGGCATACGGCTTATTCCGCTTCGCGGACGCTGTGATTTTGACGAAGAGCATTTTCTTCCTGCTGCTGATGCGGTAAAACAGGCTATAGACCTTGTATCTTCAGATTATTCTGTACAGGCTCATTTTGGAATGCGCTGGTTTTCCAACATCATACGGAATGTTGTATTGGCGGAAAAACAACATGGCATTATTGCACCGGTATCGCATGCTGCTGTTTGTGCTGCGGGACCTTCGCTGGATATTCAGCTTAATGAGCTTAAAAAAAGACGTGAGGAACTTTTTATCATTTCTACAGATACGGCGCTGGGAGCTCTTCTTTCTGCCGGTATAGTGCCGCAAGCGCTTATTTCCATAGACTGCCAGCATATCAGTTATCTGCATTTTATGTGTCAGGGCATTGCAGCGTTGAGGGAGCACACCACTCTTTTTGTTGATCTTGCAAGCCCCCCTCTATTGGCGTTAAGTTTACCGAAAAGTTTTTTCTTTTCGGGCGGGCATCCGCTTGTACGTTATATAACTAGTAATTTTAAGGAATTCATTACACTTGATACATCAGGCGGGAATGTAACGTATGCCGGCATTGCTCTTGCCGAAAAACTTGGGGCAAAAACAATAGAGCTTTATGGTGCTGATTTTGCCTATCCTGATGGTATGGCGTATTCAAAAGGTGCGTATTTTTATCCCTTCCTTAACCGCTTGCAAAATAGATTTTCGCCGGTAAGTGCTCAGCTTGCCGGATTTTTATTTAATATACCGTCATTGCGGTATGTTAAATGTGCACATGATTATTATTATGAAACACGTTCTCTTGAAATGTACCGAAAAAGGCTTGAAGAAAAAGCACAGAATTCAAACGCATGTTTTATTGCCATGCCGGGGAAAGGTGCGCCTATTCAATTCCCTGTTCGTCCGAATGTGACACGCCCTTTTGATACTACAATCAAGCTTTTTTCCGGAGGCAGGACATTTACCGGGGCAAAGAATTTTCTTTCTGTTTATCGGCGTAATATTGCTGAATTACCGGTGCCAGAGCGAAATATTGAATCGTATTTTCAGCAGCTTTCTGCTTCTGAAAGAACAATTTTTACTACATTTCTTCCTACAGCGGCGGCACTTAAACAGCGAAAGGCGATAAAAGAAAATGATGTACTTTTTCATGCTGTTAAATCATTTTGCACAGAGAAAATAGATAAAGTGCTTAAGAGTGCTTATTAACCATTTGCCGCATGCAGATTAATTACTGCAATCTCGCAGGTGTTTCCAAAACGCATAGGCGGCCCCCACCAGCGTGTACCGCTGCTTACAAACATGCGCGCATTTTTCTGTGAATAAATGCCGGTATTATACTTCATAAAAAAACGCCGGATAATTTCAATAGGCGGTATCTGTCCGCCGTGAGTATGCCCTGAAAGTTGTACTATATGCTTATCATTAATTGCGGCAATATGATCGAATGATTCAGGACGATGGCTCAGAAAAAGCACCGGATAATGACTGTCTATGTCTGAGAGTGCGATAGTTATCATATCAGAACTGCGAAATGAAATATCATTGATGCCGGCAATATTTATAATATCATCAAGCATAATGCTGTCATCATCAAGTACTGTTATATTACATTGTTTGCAGAGTTCATTAAAAATAGAAATACCTGTATAATAATCATGATTTCCTGTAACTGCATATACGCCGCCGGGTGCTGATAGTTTTTCAAATCCAAATCTTTTATAAGACTCATCATGTAGAATGTCGGAGTCAAAAATATCTCCTGTCAAAACGATTATATCGCCATGAAGCGCTGCTGCTTTTTCAAAAATGCGAGTGATTTTTGAGATGCTGGTTGCAGCATTAATGTGAATATCAGAAAGCTGTATGATACGCAGTGAAGGCCGGCCAAGACCTTGTACCGGAATAGTTATTTCGTTGACCCGCTGAATAACAGCAGCATTGACAAGCGACCAAAGCGAGAATACGGCGCTTAAACCGAGCGTAATCAGCGTTGAATAGTAACGAAAATGAGCTGTCTTAAAGAAATAAGCTATAAGATTTGTAAGTTCATTAATAAGTGAGCATGAAATAGTTATTGCCCATATCCCCATTACGATAAAACTAAAGGGTGTTATCAGGCGTAAAATACCGTGGTCGGCGCGCCGGCCAATGAACGAAACAATGCTAAAAAGGCACAGTACAATACAAAGCGCATAGAGATAATAAGCTGGCGGACGGGGAATCTTAAAAACAAATATTATGCATTGTGCGATATATAGGAAACTTGCAAGGTATATAAGATAGAGGATAATAATAAGCAAAAACATGCTTTCCCCCTTTTTTTGGAAAGTGCTTGCATGATTCAGGCGGTCGCGTTTTCTCATTCAAATATTTTATAAGGGAAGCGGATAATTACAATGCCGTCTCCTCCCTTTCCGCCATCGCCTGTGCTTGGTGACATATCGCTTGAGCCGCCGCCGCCGCCGC
>JAITHM010000120.1 GCA_031279965.1 Spirochaetaceae bacterium | reverse complement strand
CCGCGCTTATCCGACTCGCTGCGTCTCTGTGGCCCTCTGACGCCCCGCGCGGGGGGCGCCGCGGCCCCCCCCCAAAGACAGTAAACGAACAGTAGAATTATCGGCAAGATTTTGCGTTTCACAAGCAGGTTTTTCAATCGTTTTCATAGCAACTCCTGATATTAATTTAAGTTTTTCGAGTCAAAAATATCACGGTTTTGGCAGAGTGTCAAGCGAGGCTGCCTCAAATACAGGGATAGACAGACGGTTGGGACAAGGCGCTGGCAAAGCCACGGCCGTCAGGACATTGCCGAAGACGGAAACATGGAAGCCGCATCAGTTTTGCCAGAATCCCCCGCAAATGCAACATAGACAGGCATCCCTGTCGGGTGGGTTGACAGGAGGGCGTATTTTCACTTGAATACACATACTCTATAAGCAAGGGGGCGGACGAAAGACATTGAATGGAAGCGATGTTACCGTCAAAAATGTCTGTAAGGTTTTTGGGGATTTTCCAGTCCTCAATAATGTAAGCCTTGATATTAAAAAAGGGGAATTTTTTTCCCTTTTAGGGCCGTCAGGCTGCGGGAAGACAACACTCCTGCGGATAATCGCTGGTTTTGAGACGCCGGATGACGGAGCTGTTATTATAAATGGAGACGACGTGCTTCCGTTGCCACCCAACCAACGGCAAGTGAACACCGTTTTTCAGAATTATGCGCTTTTTCCCCATTTAAGCGTCTTTGAAAACGTTGCCTTTCCGTTGAGGATTCACAAATATCCCAAAGACGAGATCGGCGATCGTGTAATCGAATATCTCAAACTGGTACAGCTCGAAGCCCATCGCAACAAAAAGTCAAGCCAGCTTTCCGGCGGGCAGAAGCAGCGTGTTGCAATTGCCCGTGCGCTTATCAACGAACCTAAAGTTCTTCTGCTTGATGAACCGCTTTCTGCACTGGACGCAAAGCTTCGCCAGCACATGCTTATTGAACTTGACCAGATACATGACAAGATTGGCATTACATTCATCTATGTAACGCACGATCAACAGGAAGCGCTTTCTGTCTCTGACCGCATTGCTGTTTTGAATCAGGGGGATGTGCTCCAGGTGGGAACACCGCAGGAAATTTATGAAAGTCCGGCTACAAATTTTGTTGCCCGCTTTATTGGCGAAACCAATCTTTTTGATGGCACTGTGAGTTCTGTAGAAAAGCTTACCAAGCCGGAGGATGTTTACCTTGCAGAACTTGATATTCCCGAATTAGGGTGCATCAAAGTAACCACAGATGATAAAGTTCGTGCGGGACAGCATGTCAGTTTTACAGTCCGTCCGGAAAAAATCGTAATTTCAACAGAAAAACAAGCTACCAAACGCGCAGATATCAATTTTTTTCAAGGCATTGTTGATGAACCTGTGTACTCAGGGTTTCAATCAAAATTTTATGTCAAGATAAAGGGAAACAATGCAACGGGGCAGGCAACCTTGCGCGTTATTAAACAGCATGCTGTTTATTATGATGAAGGCCCGGATATTGTATGGAAAGACGAAGTGTTTCTTTCATGGAGCGCCAACGACGGCTATATAGTTGAGGTAAAAGACTGATGGCAGAGAAATCTGACGCAAGACTGATTAAAGCGCACGCGCCGAATCTTGGCCTCTGGTATTCAGGGCCCATGACGCTTTGGTTTACTGTTTTTTTTCTTGCGCCACTGCTTATTATTCTGATTTATAGTTTTCTTAAAAAAGACCTTTTTGGCGGCGTAACGGCCAGTTTTAGCTTCGATGCTTATCGTGCGCTTGCCAATCCCAAAATAGCCCTGATTACCGGGCGAACAGTCGTAATTTCGATTATTGCCACTATAATTACAATTATTATTGCACTGCCGTGCGGGTATTATATGGCGCAAAGCCGCAATCAGACTTTTCTGCTGCTGCTTATCATCATACCATTTTGGACAAACTTTATGATTCGTGTTTTTGCATGGATGAATATTCTGGGCAATGACGGGTTTATAAATCTTTTTTTACTGCGTGTTGGGTTTATACAGGAGCCGATACACCTTCTTTTTAATAAATATGCCGTGATACTCGTACTGATTTACATGTATTTGCCGTATGCGATACTGCCGCTGTTTTCATCAATAGACAAATTTGATTTTTCTCTTCTTGAGGCAGCGCGCGACTTAGGAGCTACAAAAGTACAAGCAATATTTAAAGTATTATTCCCCAACATCCGCGGCGGCATTTTTACTGCGGTTTTATTTACGTTTATTCCTATGTTTGGTGCATATGCAGTCCCTATGCTTGTAGGTGATATAGAATCATATATGCTTGGAAACGCTGTTGCAGATTATATAGGACGTGCGCGTAATCTGCCTCTTGCCTCGGCTATTTCTATGGTGCTTACAGCGATAACAACGATTGGAATATTGTGTATTCTTGCAACACAACGAAAAGGTGTGCGGAAGCAGGAGGTTAAACAATGATAAAGCTTATCTCAAACGCCAGCTTTAAGACCGTTGTACGGGCGGTTATTACCAATTTACGGGGAAATAAACCATCGACCGAAGCGAACCGTCACGCCCGCCGTGCGGCGCATAGACAAGTGTCTTCATCACAGACTATTTTTGCTCTTACCATATTCTTTTTATTTATGCCTCTTTTTGTATTGGTACTTTATTCGTTTAACTCGTCCAAAGGGATGCACTTTGCCGGCTTTTCATTGGTGTGGTATAAAGAACTTTTTTTTCGTTCAGATTCACTGTGGCGTGCATTTGGCAATAGCGCTATTATCGCACTGAGCTCGGCGGCAACAGCAACGGTACTTGGTACATTGGGAGCAATCGGCGTTAACTGGCACCGTTTCCGTGTCCGCTCCTATGCGCAGACAATATCATTTCTTCCAATGGTGCTTCCAGAAATTATTATTGGTGTTTCCCTTCAGATTTTCTTCGCCGCGCTGGGAATACGGCTTGGTCTTTTTACAATTTTTATTGCGCATACAACATTCAATTTGCCTTTTGTTTTTCTTATGGTAATGGCACGCCTTGACGAATTTGATTTTTCGATTATTGAAGCGGCACGTGATCTTGGCGCGAATGAAACGCAAATACTTTTTAAAGTGACGATACCTATTTGTATGCCAGGCATTGTATCAGGTTTTCTTACGGCCATTACAATTTCGCTCGAAGATTTTGTTATTACATTTTTTGTTGCCGGACCAGGCTCTTCGACACTGCCTGTCTTTATTAGTTCTGCAATACGCTTTGGTATATCACCGGTAATTAATGCACTTTCAGTTGTGATGATACTTGGAACAGTATTGCTTACCTATCTGCTCCGCAATTTTCTTAAATATATCGCTGCAAAATGAATTACCGCAAAATTACTCTGCGGTATATCAAGGGCGTTTTTAAGGGATCTCTTGTTCTTTAACAAGAACATAATTCTCTGCCGACATTCCAGTAATAGGATTTCCTTCAAGATCAAGCTGTGTAATCCTGTTTTCACCAATACGATAGTATTTGGGGAAATTTTCTGAATCAAGTATGATTTCGTTTCCTTCAACATTCCAAGAAAAGCGCCCTTCATCTTTAAATATATCATTGCTCCTGTCAATATAGTGGTAGTTGATCACATAGGTTTCTTCGGCAGTGAGTTTGAGTGTAACTTCAATACCGGGGCCGGATGCCGCGGGAATAACGCCGGTATATGTGCCTATCCAGTCAAGGCTTATCCGCGATGCATGCATATCAACCGCTTCTTCCTGCGGAGCTGCGGACGGGATACCTTTTTTTACACACGCCGCCATAAGTATCATCATTATCAGCATATTAATTGCCAATATAAATTTCATAATAATTCCTCCAGAATTAAATATCGCCCAACATAACCAAAGTTTACAGCAAAGACAAGCTTTATGCGAAATGCCGCGCAATTTTATCCGTGTGATAATCAGCATTGCCTTAGTAGACTTTTTAACGGTGCTGCGCTAGATTTTGAAAATAATCACGAGGAGGCAAGATGGCATTTTCATTACAAAGTTATCCTATGGTATATCGTGCGGCTTTTAACGAAGGCTTATGGCGTGAAGAATATCTGGAAAGACCCCACAAAACGGCGGACGAGGAAGTTGCGCTTCCCCATGAAGAACGCGCCGCACTTGAAAACGCACGAAACTGCTACAGTGATATGCCTCTTGTTACTTATACAAGTCAGTATGGTTTGGGCTGTTTCGAAGGGCTTAAGGCACTCCCCCAAAAAGATGGCGGCCTTGCCGTTTTTCGGCCTGCGCGGAATGCGGCACGTTTTTATGCCTCAATGAAAGGCTTGCGCATGCCGCCTTTCCCTGAAGATAAATTTGTTTCCGCCTGTCTTGAAACAGTACGCCGTAATGCTGCTCTTGGCTTTACCGTAAAATACAACACCGCCTGGGAAAAGGACGCATACATGACGGCGGAAGCGGTATACATACGGCCGTGGGCGCTCAGCGAGGGCGGGATTGGCGTTTCAATCTCTCATACCCCCTGGGTTATGGTTGTCTGCACCCCCGTTTCCGCATATTTTAATCCTCAGCTGAAAGGAGCCGTTACAAGTAAACGAGTCCGCGCGACTCCTAACGGCACCGGCTGGATCAAGGCCGCTTCCAATTATGTTATTTCCGCGCTTGCCAAACAGGAAGCTGCTGACGAGGGATATATGGAATGTATTTTTCTTGATGCGCGCGAACAAAAATATATTGAAGAAGGTTCTTCGTGCAATGTTTTTTTCTATTTGAAGTCAGGAGAGCTCGTAACGCCGGAACTTGGTGACACGATACTCCCCGGCATTACCCGCGAAAGCATCATGGAACTTGCCCGTGACCGCGGCGTACAGGTAAGTGAGCGGAAAATCAGCATTGAAGAGGCGCTGTCAGAAACACAGGAATGTTTTGTCAGTGGTACCGCCGCCGGTGCGACACCCATTGAAAGTCTTACCCATAATGGAACGAAAGTTGTGTTTAACGGCGGTACCATTGGTGATTTTACCGCCGTAATCCGTGATACGCTTAAAGGTATTCAATATGGTGTAGTACCGGACGAAAAAGGGTGGATGGTCCGGGTCGTTTAGCGCTGTTTATCTTCAGCGCGATTTTTATCTTTTCTGTGCCTGCTGAACCTGTTCCTCTTTGGCGGCAGGCTGCTGGCGGTACAATCATCAGCAGAATTTCCGCTCAGCTTCAATCCGTTGTAGCCGTAATTGAGGGCGGTAGTATCAAGGCGATAGGGGCAAGCGGCACGCTTCTGTGGGATTACAAGGTCAATGGCCGTTTTCTGCCTTATCTTACCCGTTCTCGCTCGGCGGCAAGTTATGTGTGCCGTACCAACGGCGAATTTTTTGCGTTGAACCGTGTGGGACAGGTTCAGTGGCGGCTTGGTCTTAATGAGCCTATTACCTATCCACCACTGTCCGGCTGGGACGAACGGGTATTTATCTTTCTTGAACGGAGAGTTCTCTGCTTTACCGCATCAGGACAACGGCTCTGGCAGAAAAGCCTTGCCGTCCCCATCACCAGTGAACCAGTCATCGATGCGGGGGGCGGATGTATTTTTATGCTCCAGGACAATACCTTTGTTTGTTTAAGTCCCTACGGCGAACAGAACGAAATCAAGCTTCCCGCTCCGCCGGCGGCTCTTGTTCCTGTTACGGTGCGACAGACAAGAGAACGTCCCGGCGGCAGGACACTTGTCATCTATAACGACGGCCGCCTTGAACTTTATGACATGCATTTTCGTCCCCAGGGAAATCTCGTTCATTTGGGAGCGGCTCCCCTTGCTGCCGCATCATGGAGAAATTATGTTGCCGTTCAGCTTGCAACAGGCGAACTTATCCTTCTGGATGTTGAGCGAGGACAAATACGGTGGCGTGTGCCCTCGCAGCCTGGTGTAGGCGGAGCGGGAAATCTTGCCCAAAAAACCCGTATTCAGTTTGATGGCCCGCGCCGTGCTATCTATGTGCTTTCAATTTCCGGAGCGATGTGTTTTACCAGCGAGGGCGATCAATCTTGGAATATGCGGCTGGAAGATGCTGCTGTCGCGCCCGCTTTTGATGGGGGCATCCTTTATTCAGGCGGGCGTGACTGGATACTCAACGCCTGGGATACCGAATATCGTTCCAAAAAAGAAACGCCTGCGCTTATTCCGCCTCCTGCCGGCCTTTACGGGCTTGGATCGCCTCCCCAGGGCCGTGAATGGGATAGAATCCGGTATAACCTTCATTTAGATTATAGTGAGCCGCTTAAAGAGCTTGGAAATAAGATTAAACGGGGTAGAATTGGTGAAGATGAACTGGAAGGCGCGCGGCTTCTTCTGGGCATACTGAGTGACAACCGGACGCTTACGACAGACCGTATTGAGGCCGCACGGCTTCTTGGCAGTATTGGATCGCAGGAGGCCATTCAGTTTTTGTCCCGCTGCCTTGTTAATGAAACTGAAGCCGCCGTTCAGGCAGAAATTGCCCTTGCCCTGGGGCAGATCGGCAGCGACCCCCAAGGACGCGCCCTTAACGCTTTTGAGCGCCTTATCGAACGGAATCAGCTTTCTACAAATGACGCGCTTCTTACCGCTCTGGCAGGTGCTCTGGGTACGATGAGCCGGTTTTCCGGCCCGCCGGTCAGCGAACGCGCCGCCGGCCTTCTTGTACAGCTTTCTTCAGTAAGTTCTTCCGCCGCCCGCCAGCAAGCCCGTGAAGAACTCGACAAACTTGTCCATTAAACCTCCTTGAAGCTTCAAAGAGAATGTTCTATAGTTAGTGCTCTATGCTGGTGTTAAAATTTGGCGGCACGTCTGTGGGAACACCAGAGGCGATTGCACAAGCGGCTGCTATTATCCAAGACGAACGGCACGCGGACAAGGTGCGCATAGTTGTTGTATCGGCGTTTTCCGGTGTTACAGATATGCTTATCAGTTTGGCACGGGGTGTGGCAGAGCATCAAGCGGGCATTGAAGCACTACGGATGCGCCATATCTCGTGCGCCGCGCATTTTCTTTCGGGATCTGAATACGATGCCGCCTGTGCCGAAATAGAACATGAACTTGCAGAACTTTCCCGCATACTTGAAAGCATTGGTATACTTGGCGAACTTTCGCCGCGCACACTTGACTGGGTGATGAGTTTTGGAGAGCGCCTTTCCGCGGCGCTTATCGCGCAGATCTTCCGCGCACGGGGACTTGACGCATATTATCTTGATTCACGTCTGGTCATCAAAACCGATGATGCTTTTGGAAGAGCCCGCGTTCTTGCGAAAGAAACGTCGGAAAACATTAGAAAATGCCCACAGCGTCTTGCTGTTGCTTCGGGATTCATTGGCAGCACGCTCGATGGGGCAACAACCACGCTGGGGCGCGGCGGTTCCGATTTAAGCGCGGCAGTCTACGGTGCGGCGCTTGAAGCCCAGGCTATTGAAATTTGGACTGATGTTGACGGTGTTCAAACTTGCGACCCCAAGCGGGTAAAAGATGCTTTTACTATTGAACGGTTAAGCTATACCGAAGCAATGGAGCTTTCCCATTTTGGGGCAAAGGTTCTTCACCCTCCTACAGTACTTCCCGCACTGGAAAAAAATATTCCCATCAAAATACTCAATACGTTCAAGCCGGAGCATCCGGGAACGCTCATCAGCGCCGAAGAATCTGAGGGGGCATGGCCAGTAAAAGGCATTTCGTCGATTTCCAATATCACATTGCTCCGTGTAGAAGGGGCCGGCATGGCGGGATCAGCAGGTTTTGCTACACGGCTTTTTAGCGCGCTTTCCCGCCAAAACATCAATATCATTTTGATAACACAGGCATCGAGCGAACATTCAATCTGTTTTGCGGTACAGCCGGAAGACGGAGAACGCGCAGCAGATGCCATTCACACTGAGTTTGACCGTGAAATTGCCGAAGGAGCGCTTAACAAGCCTGTCATTGAAGTGAAGCGTTCTGTTATTGCCGCCGTCGGTGCGAGAATGAAAAGCACATCTGGCATTAGCGCCCGGATTTTTTCCGCCCTGGGCCGTAACGGGATTAATGTTATTGCTATTGCACAAGGTTCGTCGGAGATCAATATTTCGCTTGTTATCGCCCAACACGATGTTTCAAAAGCACTCAATTGTATTCATGAAGCATTCTTTTTGTCGGGAGTCCGTTCGGTAAACCTTTACCTTGTTGGCCTTGGTCTTATTGGCGGCACCTTGCTTGATCAGATCGCTCGCCAACGGGAAACGTTGGCCGCCAAATATAAAATCAGAATAACATTGGCCGGCATTGCCAATTCGCGGAAAATGCTCTTTGACAGTGACGGCATCGATGTTCAGCAGGCAAAAACACATCTTGACAAAGGAGAAGATTTTGATATTTCCCGCTTTATCTCACGGATGAAAACAGAAAATCTTCCCAATACTGCATTTTGTGACTGCACCGCCAATGCCGATGTTGCGCTGAATTACGCTGAAATACTCCGCGCATCAATTCCCGTAATTACCCCCAACAAGAAGGCAAATTCAGGCTCGCTCGCCTATTACCGCGAACTTAGCGATATTGCACGGGCGCGGGGCGTTCCCTATCTATACGAGGTAACCGTATGTGCCGGACTGCCGGTTATCTCGACGATACGCGACCTTCATCTTGCGGGAGATACCGTGCGCCGCATTGAAGCGGTGCTTTCCGGCACGTTAAGTTTTATCTTTAACAATTTTGATGGAACAAAGCCTTTTTCCGCACTGGTACGGGAAGCGCAGGCACAAGGTTACACGGAACCTGATCCACGCGATGATCTTAACGCGATGGACGCGGCGCGAAAAGCGCTGATACTTGCCCGGGAATGTGGCATGCCGCTTGAATTTGCCGATGTTTCTGTTGAGCCAATCCTGCCTGAAGCCTGTTTTACGGCGCGTACGGTGGACGAATTCTGGGTAGAGCTTGAAAAAGCCGATGCCGCCTTTGAGCAAAGCAGGGTCAGCGCTGCCGCCCAGGGTAAGGCGCTGCGGTACATTGCCGTTGTTGAAAACGGAACGGCAAAACTTACCCTTCGTGCAGAGCCGTCAAACAGCCCGTTTTGTTCTCTTACCGGTGCTGATAATATTGTTGTTATTACCAGCGACCGTTATGTTGAACTCCCTATGGTCATTAAAGGGCCGGGTGCCGGAGCGGCAGTTACCGCCGGCGGTGTCTTTGCCGATATTGTCCGTATTGCCGGAGCAGGGACATAATTTATATATTGATAGAAGGAGTATAACCAGTGAATATACACAAACTCAGTATTATTCTGTTCGTAATATGTGCTTCTTCATGCGCAATACTTGGGAGCGATGCAAGCAAAAAAACTAATGATGAAGAATTCGGGCCGGGCGATTTCTGGGCGTTGCGTGTAAACGACAGCAGTTGGTATCGGGTACATTCAAATTTGGTAGCTGAAGGAACCTCATGTATTGTTTATGCTGAAAAAGGTTCCTCTATTGATGAGGCAATGGGCACAGCCATAGCAAACGAGTATGATACTAATATTCATGCCCAAATGCTCGATGCTTTTGGCGCTATTGAAGACGTTGACGGAAATGGGAAGGTAATACTCCTGCTGCTTGATGTAAAAGATTCCTATAGCGGAGGAAGCGATCCGTATGTAGGGGGATATTTTCAACCTGATCAAATGCGAGATCCTGCAACATACCAATATTCAAATGGCGCGGATATGCTTTATATCGACATTAATCCGCAAACGCCGAATACGCCTGCTTTTTACGCGACAATCGCCCACGAACTTCAACATCTTATTAATTATTCGCAGACGGTGGCGCGTAAGCCATCAGCGCATTCAATTAAAGACACCTGGATTAACGAAGGCCTTTCGACCGCCGCCGAATATATTTATGCGGGAGACCCCAACGACAGGATAAAATATGTAAATTATTTGTATAATAATCTTTTGCTGGGAACATCGAAAGATACCGTTAAAGACACCTTTTTTGTCTGGGAAAATACGCTTGCTGATTATTCGACAGCATATCTTTTTTTTCAATGGCTGCGGATACAAGCTGCGCGGCTTAATCCAACTGTTGCTGGTTCTACTCCTTATAAGATCTATAAAGACATCCTCGACGAGCCTGGTTCTAATTTTTCGGCAGTTACAAACGCCCTTAATGCTTTTGCGCCAACTGCTCCACCCTTAACCTGGGCAGAGCTTGTACGTGCGTGGTTTGCGTCCAACTATTATTACACTAATACCGGTGATATTGTTGGGTATGGAGGTGATGCAACGTTCCGCGGACTTATTGATGCTACGATTAGTGATGTTAATGCTGTAATTGCCACGCAAAATCCAAGTCTTCCTTCGGTAACAGCTCTTATTTCCCCATTTAATTCCACAGCGGCCCAGGCTGACCGGGTTAATTTTAGAGGCGGCGAAGGCATTATAGCTTGCGTTGGAACGGCATTAACCAGCGCTAGTATTATGGGAACTGGCAGTTCCATTGAATACTATTCTTTTGAAACCAGCGGCGGTGTTCCGCAGATTATATCAAGCTACGGTGCTCCTGATGTGTTGCTTATTGTGAACATTAGCAACAACAACCATCCAACAGCCTCTGCTGCAGGGATTGTACCAATAGGAAAACCGCAGGCGAGTTCTTCATTTCGTGTAACTCCTGGAGCAAGAACAGCAGATCCTGGATTTACCCCTCGTTTCCGGAGCATGGTAGATGTCCAATTTTAGGGAAGCGCTGATTAACTCATGTGCGCTCAAGGATAGAGCGCGATGTTTCAGAGAGAATGCAAAGTTAATGACGCTCTTAACAATGATAATGAACCGCTGTGCAGCACTTGTGTTGTGCGCCTTACTGGCCATCCCTTTGAGCGCTTGTGCAAAAAAAGATGGGAAATTCCGCAATGGTCAGCATATTGAAGTAAGCGGTACGGTCCGCCGGGTGGGCAATGAGCCCTGGACAGAAGTCGTTATAAGCGATATTGATGATAATGACTGGTATATTGCTGCGAATGAGGCTGCGTATTTTTCCATGTACCTTCAAAAAACAGTAACTGTTCGAGGCACTTTAAATCTTACTGATATAGTGCTTGCAAATAACAAACATATTGGAATACGCCGCGAGTTAAGCAATGTTGATTTAATCCGCTAATGTAAATGCAATACGCTGTTTAAGGCCGTCAATTTCAAGATCATATATGATTGTACCTGTACCGCTTACCGATTTTTGGGAAAGCACCGTTCCGCCTGTAAGGTAGCGTTCAATATATTTGTCCAAATCATCTGTTTCAATCTCATCAATAAAAACATCGCGCATTTGGTTTCCTGAACATTTATTAAAAATTTCGCGTACTTGTTCATACCGCATTGTAAACTTCCTCTTTCAAAAAAGAATCAAGTGTGTAAAGCGCCGTCTTTACCGCGGCACTGCGAACTTCTGCACGGCTCCCCGGGAAAAAAAATCGCTGCGCGTGCGCTTCACCGCCGCGCCGGCCAACACCAATCCACACAGTACCGGCAGGATTATCCGACCCATCGCCATCCGGCCCGGCAATGCCTGTTACTGAAAGTGCTATATCTGCCGTAGAATTTCCCAACGCTCCGCAAACCATTGCACAGGCTGTCATATCGCTCACCGCGCCGGCACTTTCAAGAATATCATGCTTAATTCCCAGCATCATCTCTTTTGCTTTGTATGAATAACTTACAAACGAGCCCCATAAGACAGCTGATGCACCGGGAACGCAGGCAAAAGCATCAGCTACAAGCCCCCCGCTGCATGACTCAGCGATAACAAGCGTTAAAGAAGCAGTTTTAAGCCTGGTAATAAGAGCAGCGGCAGTACACATTGATTACCGAAGTGTTGCCGCTGCTTCGGTATTACCCCACCGGTTAGCTATGTCGGCGGCTGTCTCACCGGATGTGTTGCGGCGGTCGCGTTGGGCACCCATTTCGATTAAGAAGAAGATGATGTCAGTAAGTCCAAGCCGGGCGGCATAATGAAGTGCTGTATTGCCCGCCTGATCACTTGCCGCTATTGCCTTACCGCCAAAAAGAGCCCGCACTGCCTCGCGGTTGCCAGTCGCAAGCGCAATCTCAGCAGGCGTTTTGCCGTCCCGGGCAACCGAATAAACATTGGCTCCTTGATCGGTAAGAAATTTTGCCGCCTCCCAATTGCTCATATCAACCGCATACCGAAGCGGAGTTCGTCCTTCCCGGTCAACAACATTAAGTTGGCGTATTCCAACCCAACCGGTAATCGCTTCAATTTCAGCCTCATTTTTTCTTACCATAAGAGCAATGTGCAGCGGCGAACGTCCCTCATCATCTGTCTGATCGCGGCCTTTAGAAAGCAGTGACAGAACCATGCGGTGAGAGACACGAAGCGCCGTAGTAAAAGGACTTTCTCCATCAGCATCCCGGGCGTGAATCTGAGCCTGATGGTCAAGCAACAGTGCAACAAGATCACTGCGTTCATTTTGAACAGCGATAATTAACGGCGTTGCCCCCTCGTTATTACGAGCATTTACATCGGCATTGGCGCGGACAAGATGGTCGGCAATTCTAAAGTTGCCGCCTGTCACCGCACACATAAGTGGTGTGTTTCCTTCCGCATCCCGCATTTCAGAATTTGCACCACGCTGAACAAGAAGATTTACCAGAGAATACTTCCCCAGCCGTACCGCTTCGTGGAGCGGTGTATTACCGGTAAGATTATAGGCGTTAATGTCTATTTTTGCGTTAATCAGCGCCTCGGCCGCCGCATTCGCTTCAAAACGCACTGCCGTATGAAGCGCCGTATTGCCCAGTGTATCGCGGCCATTCAGCGCCGCGCCTGCCTGCAATAACGCACGCACGGTCGAAGCAGAATCATTACGCACAGCAACAAAAAGCGGCGTTTCTCCAAGAACATTCTGGGCGTCAATTATCGCGCCCCGCGATACAATAACAGGAATTACCTGATCAAGCTTCCACTCCGCAGCAAGATGGAGGATAGTCCGGCCCTGGCCGTCCCGTGCGCTCAGCACGGAAGGAACAAACATCCACTCACGAACTCCACCCCGTCCAAAAAAAGTAAGTGAAAGGGGGCTTTCACCTTTTGCATTTTGAAGAAACACATCGGCACCCCGAGAGAGAAGTAATTCGCCCGTTGCCGCATCATTCTGCCGTACAGCAAGATGAAGCGCCGTGTCACCTTCCTGATTTCGAGCATTAACGGCAGCATTTTTGTCGAGAATACGGCGAACAATATCGGCGCTTGCCCGAAGGCGTACCGCAGCAAGAAGAAGGGTATTCCCCCCATTATCACTGCGCTGCACAGTTTCGTCAGTAATCATCTGATCAAGCGCCGTACTATTGGATTGCAACGCCTTTTCAAACGGTGTAACACCGTCGTTTGTCGCGGCAAAAATATCAGAACGATAGTTGAGCAAAAGCGGAATAAGCGCCATGCGGTTTTTTTCAACGGCGACAAAGAGCGGTGTTTTGCCTTCAATATTATGGATGGAAACATCGGCATGGCGGGAAAGGAGTATTTCCAGCACATCCGGCGGACGGTCAAGATCAATAACGATATGTGCAGGAGAATCTCCCCGCATATCACGAATATTGGGATTTCCATTATTATCAAGCAAAAGCTGCAATGCCTCATGATGTACGGCAGCAGGTATTGCAATGTGCATTGCCGTATTTCCCTGAGCATCCTGCGTGTTCACCTGAGCGCCGGCGTTAATCAGCATACGTAATGCGGCGACATCACCAATACGAGCCGCCTCGATAAGCGGTGTGTCACCAGAAGTGCTTTTAATGTTGGGATCAGCTTTTTTTTCAAGAAGATAGTCTGTCCAGCCGCTATACCGTTCCCGCACGGCATAATGCAACGGTGAAATACCGTTGGAAGCCCGAAGATTGTAGTTCAAAATACGGACAGCAGGGGCAAAAACCGGAAAAAAAGGATCATTTGACGAGCCGCCGGCGGTGATAATTGCCGCTGAAGCAGATGCCGCTGTTTTTGAATTACGATGGGAAAAACACAAATCCAGCGCCGTCCTGCCAAGACTGTTCTTCCGGTTTATCATTGTCTGGAGCACAGATCCCCGCGAATCCCGCGCCGCCCTGATAATCGTATCAATAGCAGCAAGATTTTCAATATCAGCAGCAAGATGAAGGATTGTATTGCCATTTTCATCCGCTGAAACAAGCGTTGTTCCGGTAAGCATCGCGTCAAGCAGCAGGCTGTTTTCCGGCTTTACGGCAAGCTGGGCAGGCGTTCCCCCGTCAGAACCTTTATGATGGATGCTGGCATTGTTTCTTACGAATACGGCAGCGGTTTTTTCGTCGTTTAATACCGCGCTGATATTAAGCGGCGAATTCCCTTCACTATCAGCATCTCCGGCGTGCGTCCCAAGCCTGATAAAAAAATCCGCAAGATCGCTGTTACGGGCAAGCGCGGCATAGTGAGCGGCGGTTTTCCCATCGGGCGCGGTATCATTGGGCTGCATTTCCGAAATAAAAAAAGACTTCGCGTCTTCAATTTTGCCGGCAGTGATAAGTCCGCCAAGGCGTTCCGGCATTGTTTTCGCCGTAGTCTGCGCTGACTTCATGCTGGGATCAGATCTTCCACCGGCAAAGCAGAGAACGCCTGGGGCAAGAAACAGGATAAAGCTTACGAGATAAAATGCCGATAGAAGACTATTGCGGTGTGCTCTTAAGCGCACAAGATGCTCTCTTTCCATGAAAATAAATCCTCGTTTGAATATCGGCATATCTTTTAGAAATATTAAGAAGATTTTACTCAAATACTGACTGAAAGGGAAGTACCGCATCAATGCAGGTGCGTCCCAAAAGCACCATGATAAGTCTGTCCATACCGATGGCTACCCCTGAACAACACGGAAAAGGCCGGGAATGTCCGCCCTGTGCGATTTTGGGAAGAAATATCTTCCAGTACTCAGCATCAATATGATGAATGACACGGGCGCTACGCCGTTTAAGTTCGCTTTCTGTTTTGAAATAGGCGTTGATTTTAGCGGCATCAGTTTCTTCTGTATAGCAATTTGCTGTTTCAATCCCCCGCACATAAAGTTCCCAGCGCTGCCGTGTCGCACTCTTTCTCTCTTCCGCCGGATTAAGTGCGGCAAGACAGGGAACCGCTGCCGGATAATCAAGCAGTACAACAGGACGTTTGTCGTGCAGCTTGCCTTCAACCGCATGAATAAAAATCAAATTATAGAGTGTCCCGTCATCGGTACCGGGCGGCATATTTAGTCCAAGGCGGCCGGCTTCGGCGGCAAGTGTTCCGGCGGCAAGCGCGTCGTTCAGACTGAATCCCGCATAACGGCAAAACGCTTCCTCCATCGTAAGCCTGACAAAAGGCGGACGAAGCGCATCATAATCCGCCGCCTCTTGAAAACTGCCTGGCAGCGGTTCATTAAGCAGTTTACCGAAAAGTTCTTCGGTAATCGCAAGTGAATCAAGATATCCTGCATTCATTGTGTAATACTCCAGCATGGTGAATTCAGGATTGTGCATCCGTCCTGTTGATTCATAGTTACGAAAACATTTGCAAATCTGATACACGCTGCGTCCGGTATCGGCAATAACCCGCTTCATCCAGATTTCAGGCGAGGGGATAAGATAGAGTTCACGCGGTTTAACCCCGGAATGTGCGCTTATAAATTCTGTTTTGAATACTTCAAGGCAAGTTTCAGGAATTAAATCAGGTGATAGAAGCGGTGTATCAAGCTCAAGGTACCCGCGTTCGTCAAAAAACAAGCGCACACGCCGGTAAATTTCCGCGCGTGCTTCCAATATATCGCTTTCCACAGCATCCCTGCCGGCCAGCATAGTCTCTTTGAGTGATTTAAGCAAGTAAACGCCCTGCCCTGAATCTTTTAGCATCTGCACAAAACTAGGGAAAATGCTATACTTATTGAATGCGGATCAAGCTATCCGCGCAAAGAGGTTTTGATGATAAAAAAATATTGGTATGCGCTGATTATCACGGCGCTTGTTATGGCGAATTGCGCACGAAACGCAAACATATATCGTGAATTAGGTTCCGCGGATACACCCATTCCACTATATTCCGAAGTTCGCACTGGTATGCTCGTTTCTGGACTAAAATATTATATACTGGAAAACAAAAAGCCGGAAAACCGCGCCTATATCACTTTGGCGGTAAATACCGGTTCTGTGCAGGAAGATGATGACGAGCAGGGACTTGCCCATTTTGTTGAACACATGGCATTTGCCGGAACAGAACGATTCCCTGGCGATGAAGTTGTTGAATATTTACGTACGCTTGGCATGCGCTTTGGCGCCGATGTAAATGCGTATACATCGTTTGATAATACCGTTTATGGTATTGAAGTCCCTGTTACTGTGGACGAGGCCGGTGGGAAAACATTGCCTCCCCGCGCTCTGGCGATTATTGACGACTGGACACACGCGGTGGCTTTTACCGAAAAAGATACGGACGAAGAACGATCTGTAATTATGGAAGAATATCGTGCGCGGCTTGGCTCGTCTGAACGTGCGTCACGCGAACTTCTTAAAGAACTATTCGCTGGTTCAAAGTATGCCGAGCGCCGCCCTATCGGACTTCCTGAAATATTTGAAACTGCGCCCGCCGAAAAGCTGAAAGAATTTTATCGCAAGTGGTATCGTGCCGATAACATGGCGTTGATTTTTGTTGGAGATTTTGACGGTGCGGCACTTGAAGCAGATCTTGAAAACCATTTTTCGATACATGCTCCAGAAGCGCCGTTGAAGCTCCCTGCGTATGATCTTCCCGCTCCCAAAAAAGGAACTGTTAATGCGCATATCTTTACCGATAGTGAAATTACCACCACATATATCTCGTTGTATTATAAACAGCGCTGGATTCCGGCAGGAACAACGCTTAAAGACTTCCGTGCTGCCATTATTGACAATCTTATTGATTCCATTATCAGCGAGCGCTGGACAGATATGGAGCATCAGCCTGAAACGCCTTTTTTTAGCGCCTATTCGGGGAAGATGCGCGCCGTCGCGCGGTCCCGGCATGTGGCGTTGGGGGCAGCGGTAAAGGCCGGACGCTTTAACGATGCGTTTGCCGCGCTGCTGCGCGAAAAAGAACGGTTCGTCCGGTATGGTTTTTTGGAAGGCGAACTTGAACGGGCAAAAACCGCATTGATATCCAATATGGAAACAGCGCTTGCCGAAAAAGAAAAGCGTAATTCAGAACGGTATGTTACAGTGCTTACCGAGCTCTTTTTGAAAAATGAAGATTTTCCCGGGATAGAATGGGAGCTGAATGCAGCACAGCTTTTGCTTGACGGAATTACCGTGCGTGATCTTAATCGCATGATTAAAGACTATTTCATCGACGATGATTTGTTGGTTTTTATTACGGCAAACAGCGCCGAGCAGGACGCGCTGCCATCACAGGATGAGCTTGTAAGCATGGTTCGCACAAGCAAAAAAGAAAAACTTGAAAAACCGGTGGAAGATGCGTTATCCAGCGATCTACTGCCAGAAATGCCCCGGCAGGGAAGCATCAGTTCGGAAGACCGCGACGAGGCGACAGAAACACTGATGTGGACGCTGAGTAATGGGGTAAAAGTCCTTATCAAACCAACTCAAAATCAGAATGACGAAATCATACTGAATGCCGTTGCGCGGGGCGGCATATCAAGTTCTCCGCAGGACACGCTGATTTCTGCCCGCCTTGCCGCCGAGCTTGCCGCCGCATCGGGACTGGGCAATTGGAAACTCCCTGACTTGGCAAAGAAATTAGCCGGCAAACAGGTATCACTTTCATTTAGTACCTCAACATTCACGCGGAGTATTGAAGGCCGAAGTACGGCAGGAGATCTTCCCACGCTTTTTGAGCTTCTCTACCTTGGGTTTACTGCCCCGCGTCATGACGAAGACACAGCGGCTATTCTGAAAGAGGAATACTTAACGCTGCTTGCCCAGCGGCAGGAAAATCCTGAAGCTTACTTTAACGATGAGCTTATCCGGCTTGTGTACAACAACAATCCCTATTATAAGCCGCTTGAAACCGCCGATATTGCCACATTCGATATAAGCGCTGCTGCCGCCTGGACACGGCGTTCCCGAAATCCTGCCGACTACACATTCGTTTTCGCTGGAAACGCCGATCCTGCGGTGATACGTCCGCTTATTGAAACATATCTTGCTTCAATTCCGCCCCGCATGGCTTTTAATATGTGGGATGATCCCAAAATCAGCTTTCCCCAAACTGTTGACAAGTCATGGCAGAAAGGCAAAGAAGATAAAAGCATTGTATATTTGGGGCACATTGCTCAAAAATCATGGTCGCTGGCAGAAGCAATGACGGCAGAAATGCTTGGTGAGTATCTTGATATTACGCTGACTCAGGAAATACGGGAAAAGCTTGGCGGTGTATACAGCGTATCGCCAGAAGCAGGGCTTTCGCCAACGCCGCCGCCGGGGGAACTTGCTCTGCAGGTTTATTTTGCTTGCGCGCCGGGACGTGTTGAAGAACTTACCAACGCGATTGAAGCTGAATTTGCCAAAATTGCGGGAGGCATTATCAATGGCGGGACGCTGAGTAAGGCGCGGTCGGCCTTGATTAAAAACTGGGAAAAATCAATGGAAAGTAACAGTTATATTGCACGCCGTTATGCAAGTTATTCAACGATATTCAATATTCCACTGAATACGTTGTCTCAAAGACCGGCTCTGTACGAAGCGGTAACGCCAGAGGCAATGCAGACAATGACGCGCGAGTTACTTCGCCACGGGCTTATCCGTGCCGTCCTCTACCCTGCCCCAGCAGCGAACTAGTTCAATGACAAGCCGCACCGCAAGGCACATATCGTTTACCGAAACCCATTCGGCGCGGCTGTGGAAGTTCCTGCCCCCTGTCCAGATATTAGGGGTTGGTATGCCCAGCTCGGTAAGCCGTGAGCCGTCAGTACCGCCCCGCACCGGCCTGAACTTGATCTCAAGTCCCAGCGTGTGTGCCGCCGCGCGGAGCTTGTCGAGCACTTGTGGAGCGCTGTCGATCTTTTCTTTCATATTATAATAGCTTGATTTTGTTGTAACGGTGACAATGCCGCCGGGGAATGCCGCTTCTGTCGCCCGGGCAAACGCGGTAAGTGCGGCAAGGCGGCGTTCCATACCAGTACGCTCAAAATCGCGGACAATGATATCTGCCGCCGCCGTTTCATGATTACCCGTCAGATCTGTCACACAATAATAGCCGTAGTAGCCGTCAGTTGCTTCGGGACTTTCGGTGCGGGGCAGCAGCGTGATAAAATACGCCGCCATTGCCGCCGCATTGACAAGCCGCCCCCGCGCCGCCCCCGGATGAATAACATGTCCGGCAAACAGAACTCTCGCTGCATACGCATTAAAACATTCCGCCTCGACCTCAGGAGCACCGCCGCCATCAAGTGTATAGCAAAATCGCGCCCGAAGCTTTTCCAGCGGCAATTCAGGAAGGCCCTTACCCGTTTCTTCGTCTGGTGAAAAAATAATTTCCAGCGGCGGCCGCACAATCTCTGGATGCGCGATTAGATACTCTACCGCGGTAACGATTTCTGCAATGCCAGCTTTGTCATCAGCACCAAGCAGTGTTGTCCCATCGGTGTGGATTATCGTGCGTCCCTGCTGCGCGGCAAGCCCTTCTTCCCGCGCCGGATCAAGAACTATGCCGTTGTTAAGTGTAATGATGCTGCCATTATATTTTTCTGCCACAACCTGAACATCGTGGCCGCTTACATCCTGCGCTGTGTCTAAATGAGCAAGAAATCCAATCGGGGTAAGGGAGCTGTCGCCCGTAATCCTGGCGATTACATAACAATGTTGAGTAATCTCAACATCATCAATACCTAGTGCGCGCAGCTCTTCCGCCAGCATACGGGCAAGTTCCCATTGACCGGCAGTTGAAGGGGTCTCTGCAGCATGACGGTCACTTGTCGTGCAAATGCGTGCATACCGGGTAAACCGCTCGATAAGCCGGTCTTCAAAATAAGCATACGGTTGATTACCGTTCATATTACTCTATTCTCGCCCGTAAAGTGCGGTAAGACCGCGTATTTGGGCGGCCAATTCTGCACTGAGCGCTTCGCGGCGGACACGCCACTGCCAGTTGTTACCAAGCATTGAAGGGGTATTCATACGTGCCGCACTGCCAAGGCCCAGATAATCCTGCAAAGGAATAATGGCAAGGTTGGCAACCGCGCCAAGCGCCGTTCTGATAAACGCCCAATGCGCTCCGCGAGTACTGGTTATGCCCATGTAGGCACAGGCTCGTGCGGCATCTTCGGTATTTGCCGCCTGGAACCAGCCTGCGGCCGTGGTATTGTCGTGGGTGCCGGTATAGACAACACAGTTTTTTGGGTAGGTATAGGGCATGTAATCGCCCGGCTCGCGCGAATCGAAGGCAAATTGCAGCACTTTCATCCCTGGATATCCTGAATAATCAAGCAGCGCTTTTACTTCGGGGCTTAAATAACCCAGATCTTCGGCAATAATTGGAACACCCGGCAGCGCTTCGCGTACCGCATCGATAAAATCAGTTCCCGGACCGAGAATCCACGCGCCGTTCCGTGCATCCTGCTCGCCCGCCGGTATTGCGTAATAGCTTTCAAGGCCACGAAAATGATCAATGCGGAGAACATCATACAGAGCAAAACTTTCTTTAAGCCGCGAAATCCACCAGGCAAAACCGCTCGCTTTATGAACATCCCAGCGGTAGAGTGGATTCCCCCAAAGCTGTCCTGTCGCGGAAAAAGGATCTGGCGGACAGCCCGCAACACGCGCCGGTTTAAGCGCGGCATCAAGTTCAAAAAGTTCCGGCTGAGCCCAGACATCGGCACTGTCGAGCGCAACATAGATGGGCATATCACCGATTATCGAAATGCCCTGTGCGGCGGCATCTGCTTTGAGCGCGTGCCACTGACGGAACGCGCAATATTGCTCAAAGCAATAGTATTTAATAAGTTCTTTATTACGCTTGGCAAAACGGGCAAGCGCTCCCGGTGAACGCAGCCGGTAATCATCTTCCCAGACTGTCCACGACAGCCCTTTGTGCCGCGCTTTGAGCGCCATAAACAGTGTATAATCATCAAGCCAGTGTTTGTGTCCGGCAAGGAACGCTTCGTACGGCTCCTTTTGAATTCCGGTTTGCGCGAATGTATCAAAAGCCGCACGGAGCACCTTCCTCCGATTGCGGTAGAGCGCCGCGTAATTGACTTTTTCGCGCGAGGCGCCCCACAAATAGCGCGCCGGCAATGCGGCATCGAGCAGGCCGTCGGCAACAAGAGTATCAAGATCGATGTAGTAGGGACTCAATGCACAGGCCGAAAAGCTCTGATACGGGCTGTCGCCCCAGCCGGTCACGCCAAGTGGAAGTATTTGCCAGTAGCGCTGTCCGGCGTCGTGAAGGAAGCGAAGCCACTCCCGCGCGGTACCGCCAAAACTGCCAATACCGTAGGGCGAAGGCAGACTGCTGCATGCAAGAAGTATGCCGGCTGCCCTGGGCAGCGGCGAAAAATCAACATTGATATTGTGGGCATGGCTGTTCATGGATAACTCCTTGTGTAAGGTGATTTTGGGCACACCCGGACTTGAACCAGAGACCTACGGATTTTGAGTCCGCAACTCTAACCAACTGAGCCGCGGCCCATAAATAAAGTATCAAGGAACGCCCGCCTTCTGTCAAGCTGATTGAAAACTGCTGCATGGAATTGCCAACTCAGAACGGGCACATTTGGGCGCATCCGCCTGCCTTTGGCAGGCAGACCGGGCTATCCGCTGCAAGTCCTCGCCCCGCTTTGCGGGGCTGCGGGCTTTCCGCTTCTATCCCTTGCGCGGGTTCTGCTTCGCATGGCCTTTTCTGGGTAAGCGGGCGAAGCGCCCGCCACTGTCGTGGAGCCTTTCCTGGGTAAGCGGGCGCGTGGAAATTCGCGCGCGCAAACCTAGGTGGTCGTGGCCTGGACTGACGCACGCTTTGGCGTGGCCGGTGCTCTAGCCGCCAAAGGTTTTGCCCCCGCGAATTTCCCCGCGCCCCACCTCACAGTGGGCAGTGATTAGTGGACAGTGAACAGCGGCTTCCGGCGGTATACGTTACCTAGCGCAGACAACGCCGTTAGCTCCGGT
>JAITHM010000148.1 GCA_031279965.1 Spirochaetaceae bacterium | reverse complement strand
TGGGCGCGCTTTTTCGCCGCAAAGCCTCGCCAAACAACCAGTTTGGCTGCGTTTTGCGGCTTCAAATCGCATCCCAAATACTTGCAATCTTGCCTGCCCCTAGATTTTGAACAGGCTCTCCAGCGCGCTTCGCGAGACCTCCCCCGCTCTCCTTCATCCGGCGAAACCGTACCATATTCAAGAAATGTATTTCCAGCACATCTGTCAACACATACTCAGGCTGCCTGTCCTCCCGAAGCCGAAACGCGCTGTGATTACCGCTCCAGTTTAACATGATCGAAGTTCACAATATTTATCGTTACCACGCGCGGCAGCTTCGCGTAATCCTGGCCTTCTTTAATGCCCTGCGCGTACTCCCGCGCCCAGTAGTAGAGCGTTCGCTCGCTCATGTTGTGCAGGTCTTTGAGCTGGACTTCGATGTTGATTCGCTCGTCTTTGTCGGTAAGGGCGCGGCAATCCAGCACCGAGCCTTTGTCGCCTAGGATTTCGGGCGAGGGGTCACCCGACCCCTTTTCATACTTGCGCGATAGGTCGAGAGTGCGCCCTTTCGCGCTCGCTGGCGCGACAGGAGAGCGGTGTCTTCAAACACCGCGTTGAGGAAGGCGAGGCACTGCTCCTCCGCGCCTTTTTCGCCCATAACTTTAAGGAAGAGGTAATCGTTCAGCGGATTCAAGCGTTCCATGGGTTGATTGTAGCATACGGCAGTGGACAATGATTAGTGGGCGGTGGACAGCAAAACCGGCTGTTCACTGCTCACTGTCCACGCATCACTGCCTACTGATTTACTTGACAGGATTGGATATTCTTTTTTAACATGACATCATAAAAAGTGCCGGAAGGTAAAAATTTTTTAAGGAGATATGTATGAAAAAAGTAATAAGCATCACCGTAAGTGTATTTGTGGCTGCCGGTATACTTGTAGGCTGCGCTTCCGCAATTGGGAAAGGCACGGCATCGCACGCCCCCAAATCAATAAAGAAATCTATGCCAAATGCGCCGGAGTTTGTGTTGAACCCGCCCCAGGATGATGAGGTTATCTATGGTGTTGGTTCCGCAAATTTATCAACGGTGAATATGTCCATGACTATGGCAGAAACTCGTGCCCGCACAGCAATAGCCCGGGAACTTTCTGCTACGGCACGCCAGATGATAGATGATTACATGGGTGACGCAAGTGAAATAAGCGGCAGCAAACGTGACGCAGAGGCCTTTGCTCAGATTGTCAGCCGGACGCTTGCCGAGGCGAAGATGTCGGGCGCTCGTGTTGTTCGCCGCGATGTAAGCCAAGATGGTACGTGGTGGTGCCTTGTTTCGTATAACAAGAACACGGCGGCAAAAGATGCTCTTTCGGTTATTAATAAAGAAAAAGTAAATTATGCCGCGTATAAAAATTGGAATGCCCAACGGGATATGGAAGCGGCATTTGCAGCACAAAAAAACACTGATATGGAATACGTAAAGGAATGAGTAAAATGTTTTGGAAGCCTTTATGGCGGACAAAATTTATACGCATATATCAGCTTGTTTGCTGCGCCGCAGCATTGTTGATTATTACGCCGTGTGCGGCGGCCCAGACTGTGCCGCCGCCGCGGATTACAAAAGACAAAACAGGAAAACCCAATTGGATTGATAAGCCGGACGAAGCGTATCCCAGAGCGTATTATATTTCTGCATCCGGGTATGGCTCGTCCAGGCAGCAAGCTGACGCAAATGCCCTGGGTAATTTAACAAGCCATTTTGGGCAGTCTGTAAAAAGCCGCGTAGATGCATTGGAAAATTACCGTGAACAGCTTAAAGACAATATACGTACCGCAAACACACAGATTGATGCTACGCAGGATGTTGTAATTGCATCTTCGCTTAATCAGCTTATTGGTGCAGAAATAAATGATCGCTGGGAAGACCGGGAACGGCATCTTTTTTATTCTGCGGCAATTATGGAAAAGCCAAAAACAGTACAGCTTTATGAAGATTTGATTGATGCAAACCTTGCGCAGATTCAGAAAATTGTCACAATACCGGAATTGGAAAAATCAGGCATTATTGGCGTTGCACGATACGAGCAGGCCGCCCGCTTTGCAGACGAGAACGAAGTCTTTTCTGTGATGCTTGCTGTGCTTGGCGGTTCCAAACGGCAGTTTACGATGGGATCAGAATATCGGCAAAAAGCATTAGAACTGGCGCGACAAATACCAATTTCCATTGTTGTTACCAATGATGCAGATGGAGGACTTGCGGCGGCCTTTGCCGATGTGTTTGCTGAAGCAGGCTTTAGTTCTGGTTCGGCACGCACTCGCTATGTACTCAATGCTAAGATTACAGTTACCGAATCGCCATCAAACAATAACGAAGAAAAATATGCGCGCTATGTACTGGAAGTGAAACTTACTGATACCAAAGAAAACAGAGTTGTTTTACCGTATAGCACAATAGGACGAGAGGGGCATCTAACCCAGAAAGCAGCTGTCAACAGGGCGTATCGTGCCGCGCAGGAAGAGATACGGTCAGAATTTGCCGCAAAATTTAATGAATTTTTAGAAGGACGACTCTAAAGTCGCCCGTCCACCCCGCCGAAAAAGAAATAGCACAACATAACTAAACGTAACAGTTGAGCGAATGATTCGGGAGGGTATCAATGGTTACGCGCACTTTACAGGGAATTGCTTTTGCATTTTTCTGCTTTCTTGGTATTGAACACACCCTATCCGCGCAGGAACGGGCAGTAACTACAGCCGGAGCAATTATTGTTGCTGCGCGTGGATTGGATTTTTCCATAACCAGTGGTGGAAAAGAAACAAATTACCGTCCTGAGCAACTTAACAACCAAGCGGTTAATCTGCCTGCCAACGCTATTGTGCAGACTGGAGAAAATAGTTTTATTGATATAGGACTTACCGTAGGCAAAACGACGCTGCGGCTTGCGGAAAATACATCAATTGCTTTTAAAAATATAAGCGGACACGGCGGCGTGCTTACTGCGCAATTGATCTATGGCCGGCTTCTTGTACACACCATGAAAACAGGCGTTCCTGTACATATTCAAACAGGAGATTCTATTACCGAAGTGCAGGAAGGAGACATCAATATTGATTATATGGTTGTTCCCAAAGTTCAAGGGGCAGGAAAACCTGTGTTATCCGCATCAGCAATCAGTGGAAATGCCGTAGTTTTGCCGCGTTTTGCAAATCCTGTATATGGGCGAATTACAATACAAAATGAAGAGACCGTAATGGTAGATGGGCTTATGAGCAATGTTGAGCGGTTTCAAATGAATAGAACCGTGCGTGATTACTGGGCACAATATTTTATGACGCCGGCATCTTATAAAATGGGCTCATTGACGAGTAAAAATGCTGGTGATGTAGTCTTTGTTCCGTATGTCCCTGAGCGCACAGGATTAAAAATAAAAACTGCTGGAATTATAACAGGACTTGTATTAATGTTGGGCGGTGCCGCACTGCAAGGAACAATGTATATGACCGGGGATTCTTTCGTTAGTAGTGATATGTCAAATTTGCTTATTAAAGCAGGTTTTGCTCCCCTTGGCATTGGTACGTTTGTGCTGATTGCGGCTGCAATTTATAAGCCGCGTGATGGTGCTATACTACCGCCTGAAAGTGCGCCGATTACTAATTGGTGATATACGGTTTGAATTTACGGGCGTAGACTTCGAAAGTATCGCCCAGACCGAATAGCTTACTAAGCCAAAGAGCAATTTTTTGCGGTGTACCACGCCGGAGAAAACTGCCGATAAATGGGATGCGTTCAGGGTGATGCCCAGTTATTATAATTTGTTCAACAGAAAATCCATACTGTGCAAGAAGCCTCTTGAATGGCTGAGGATGCCACATTGTCCAATGATC
>JAITHM010000125.1 GCA_031279965.1 Spirochaetaceae bacterium | reverse complement strand
GCGGTGGTGCCTTCTTGGTCCGTGGGGCGTGCGGGGGGGTCGGGCCGCGCGCCCCCCCCCCCCCTAAAAACTACTTTCCTTCCCAGGGCGTTTCTTTACGCCTTTATCGTGTCGGGTTGTGACGACAGGAGCACAAATGTTGATATGCTCGCCGGAACAACATGGATATTCAAGGGGAATAATACGATTAAAACGTTAGATTTCATCCCCAAAACCGATTTTACTGTTAATACAACCGATGTTTACAACCAGAATTTCAAAGGTTTTTTTGTATTGAAAAAAGGAGCGAATGATGTTCAAGAAATGTAGTATGTTGTTGTTGTTTGGGTTAACCGCATTGAGCGCCTTTTCGCAGGAAGATTACGCTGAAAACTATACCGGATCTATCGGGGTGAGCTTTAATAACATTCTTGATAAAGAATACGGATATCTTGGCGCGATAGGAATCAATTTTGGCGGATATACTTTTTTTAAGAGTAAATATAATGTGGGCTTGCTTACGCTTACCACGCTTAATTTTTTTGTTGCCGGAAGAGCTGATTATGATGGGATTTTCATGTATGACCAAACGCTCGCGGCGGCATTCAGGCATAAACTGGGCAGGAACATAGAGCTCTTATGGGCAATAGGGCCTCATTTATCGGTATTAAATATGACCTATAAACAGAATCCAGACGAAAAATTATCGACAAATAGAATCAATGTAGGGATTGCGGGGGATATTGGCCTTAAACTGAATAGCAAAGATACAAAAAGCTATATTATCGCGGGTATCAATATTGGATATGATTTTTTTACCAGCGGCGGAACGGCGCGAAAAGATGGGTATCATGAAGAAGTTACAACAGGACATTATCTTGTGGGAATAAAACCATATATCATGTTAGGAACAAACGCGCGGGTGTTTTCAGGCTTGCTTGACGATAAAAAAGACGAATGAACTACCGCTGGTCTTGCCGCGAGTATCAGCCTCCTTCTGCTTTGGTATATTTTTTGTTGTAACAGAAAGAGGCTGTCGTTGGATAGGAAGTTTTTTAGTGTATCTGCTTTAACACCAATCTTTCAAATATTTTTGAATTTTACAGCCACGGCAGAGCCGCGGGGTATTAAACCAGATACAACCAATAACAATTATACCGGCAGATGCACCCGAATACGCTTGCCGTACGACGCTTCATCGTGTTTTAATAACTATTATGGAACGGCGCTTTGAGGATTTTTGGACAATGGAGCTTGCGCAAAGTGCGGGGCTCATCGAAAAAAAAGGGACGGTAAACCCGCTTGTAGATAAACTTGTCTACGACTCACGCGAGGTGGTAGAACGGACGCTTTTTTTCGCGCTGAACGGGTTGCATACTGACGGACACCGTTTTATCGATAGCGCCATTGATGCCGGTGCATGCGTCATTGTGCATGAAACGCTGCTGCCCCAAACTCGTGCCGGCGTGATTTATCTACATGTCCGCTCGTCGCGGGCAGCCATGTCGCCCATTGCCGCGGCATTTTACGGCGAACCATCGCGCCATCTTGCCGTGATTGGCGTTACCGGCACCGAAGGCAAAAGCACCACCGTATATCTTATTTTTCAACTGCTGCGCCTTGCCGGAAAAAAATGCGGCTTTATTTCAACTGTTGAATTCAGTGTTGATGGCTCGGAACACCCCAACCCTCAGCATCAAACAACGCCGGAAGCTTCCCAGATTCACCGGATGCTTGCTGAAATGCTCAAAAATGGCCTTGAATATGCCGTGCTGGAATCAAGTTCGCACGGCCTTTCGCCGCGTACCGGACGGCTTGCCAACGTCGCATTTGATGTTGGTGTGATGACAAACGTTACTCACGAACATCTTGAATTTCATGGCACATGGGAATGTTACCGCGATGACAAGGCGAATCTATTTCGCGCACTCAATGCCGTCAATCATACTAAAATCATTGCCGGCAGCACAAAAGATATTCCTGCCTTTGGCGTAGTCAACGCTGCCGACCCTTCCGCCCGTTTTTTTACTGCGGCGACAACAAAGCCTGTTATCGCGTTTAACACTCAGGGAAGCAACACTGATTATCCTGCTGATTTTTACATCGAAAATCTTACCGGCGGCGCAGAGGGAAACAGTTATAAGGTCGTTAGTGCAGATGGGCAGACTCTGGTGCGTGATGAGCTGCCCGGAGCTTTTAACGCGGGGAACGTGCTTGCCGCGCTTATCGTGGTATCCCGTCTGCTTAACATGCCTGTTCACGCATTGTGCCCGCTTGTTTCGCGCCTCTGTCCGGTGCGCGGCAGGATGACGGCTATAAAATGTGGACAGCCCTTCGAGGTACTTGTTGATTATGCCCACACGCCGTCGTCATTCGAGGCAATTTTTCCGCCGTTGCGCCGGCGGCTTGATGCAACGGGGGGGCGTATCATCGCGCTGTTCGGTTCTGCCGGTGAACGTGATACGCAGAAACGTCCCGCACAGGGCGCTATCGCATCGCGCTGGGCAGATATTATTGTGCTCTGTGATGAAGATCCTCGCGGTGAAGACCCGCTTTCAATTCTGGAAGATATAGCCGCCGGAATCACCGGCAAAAACCGCGGTTCAAGCCTCTTTCTTATTCCAGAACGTTCCGAAGCCGTTCGCAAGGCATGCTCGCTTGCCAGACCAGGTGATCTTGTGCTGCTCCTGGGAAAGGGGCATGAAAATTCGATTATTTATTCCCGTAATGGCCGGCAGACTATACCCTATGACGAAATTACCGAAGCAGAACAGGCGCTTCGTGCCGTTTATATAGAGGAAGCTACATCCTGAATTCAGAACCAAGATAGACATCGCGCACCGTTTGATTTTCCAGAATACGGTCTTTATCACCGCGGGCAACGATAAGCCCTTGATTGATGATAAACGCTTCGGTGGTAATTTCCAGTGTATCACGCACATTATGATCAGTAATAAGAATGCCTATGCCTTCCTGAGAAAGCCGTTTGATAATTTGTTTAATTTCGAAAACAGCGATGGGGTCTATTCCGGCAAAAGGTTCATCAAGAAGAAGGAATTTAGGCTCTATCGCCAAGGCGCGGGCAATTTCTGTCCGCCGACGCTCACCGCCAGAAAGTGTATATCCAAGCTGTTTGCGAATGCGCCCTATGCTGAAATCTTCAATAAGCCTGTCCAGTTTTTCTTTTTTCTCTTTTTTGCCGATATCCTTACGGCTTTCCAGAATCGCCCAAATATTTTGCTCAACGGTTAGTTTGCGGAATATTGACGCTTCCTGCGGAAGATAGGCAATGCCCATACGCGCCCGGCGGTACATCGGGCCGTTGACAATACTTTCATTGTTCAGCTTAATATCGCCTGTTGTTGGCCGGTAAAACCCGACTATCATATAAAAAATCGTCGTTTTACCTGCGCCGTTGGGGCCAAGCAGCCCGGCAACTTCACCGCCCATCATCGAAAAGCCAACACCGCGCACAATCTCCTTGCGGCCAAAATTCTTGCGAAGATTTATTACGGTAAGTGTATTCGCAGAACCAACCACACGGCGGCTTTGCCGTCTGTCCGCTGTGTTCAATGTTCCGCCGCCGCGCTTATCTTCAATACCCTGCGGAATGACATGCTTGCGCCGGTCACGCCGGTCGGTAAATTCCGGAACGGAAGGTGCCGGAGTATGCCGGTTGTCGCCGGCGGTAAATTCAACACGCTGCTGCTTCGCCGGAATCGCCGGTTCGACAAAAAATTGGGGCTGAGGAGCTTCGCCGCCGGCTTTATCAACTGGTGCCGCTGCGAGAGCATCTGCCTGTCCGGTGTCTGCCGCCGCAATTTTGCCGGCAGACACCGTTGTGGGAGCCGGCTTCGCCTCTTCCTCCAGCGGCAGTTCTTCCAGGAACGTTTCTTCCGGCGGTGCGGCAGCTGATTTTCTGCGGGAAGGCTTTACCGGTGGAACCTGGTTGTGGGCTTGCTTTGCAGGCGCCGCGGGTGGGCGCGACGGCGCTGTTTTGGCCGGAGCTGGCGGCAGTGCGGCGGCTCCAGCAGCAGATGCCGGAGGAGCGTGCTTAACAGGCGGCGCAGGTTTCACCCTGACGGGCGGCGGCGTGGCCCGGGCTTTTTCCGGCAGATGCAGGGCGGGGACGGGTGCGGCATGAGCCGGCGTTAATGAGACCGGCTCATGCACACGAGACGCTTGCTCTGCGACACCGGCATGCGGCAAAGCGGCGCTTACTGTCGCACGGGTGCGCACCGCAGGCGGAGCGTCGTTTTCCGGCAGCGTTTTAGGCGGAGTTCTGCCTTCGGCAAGAACGACAGTGTGTTCAATCTTGCGAAATAGCCCGCCTTGAGTTTTTGTTTTAGTTGTGGTTCCGGCAATGCGATCAACAGGCGCTTCAGGCTCCAGTACAGCATCACATTTGTCAAACAACCCCATGTTTCATTCCTAAAAAATCAGAATATCCCGCACTGGCGCACGGCATTATTCCTTAATTGCCCCGGTAACCGTACCCTCCATAATTACATCGTCTGTATCCAAGTCTACACTGATGCGGTCAGCCCGGAATTCGTCGTCTTTCTTGTAAACTACAGGAAATCCCGATAAATCAAGCAATTTTTCTTCCCGACGGTACAAGGCATATTCCGATCGGCACACAATATTGTCTTTAAACATCCGTACGGAAATTTGAAAAATAGCTATTTCAGTATTGTCATCATATTCAATATGCCTGCCTCGCGCAACTACTTCATTTTTTTTATCTTCCAGCGAAGAGTTGCCTTCCATTACAAGGATTTTTGTTTTACGATCGTAAATCATCCGGTCAGTTTTAAAATAAATCTGTTTTTCATCATCTTTTCCGGTAACCACCCCGGAGCACTCTACAAATTGATTGTCTTTTCCCGAAATTTCAATACGGTCTGCTTTTATAAAAAGGTTGTCTGAGGTTACTTCGGCATTGCCTACTAGTACCGTCGTTTCCTTTCCTGATGCACGCCCGCCGGTCATTCTATCCGCTTTGAATGAAAAATTATCCGCATAAAGCGGGGCCGCAAGTGAGAAAATTATCGCTGTAAAATATGCACACCTGCGCACTGTATACTCCGCAATCGCAGTAAATCTGCCTTCCTACTACGGCAATTTTGAGACATTTCTTTATGATTTTTCAATAACGTATGCGGACGGCGGGACGGTTGACCCGAAAACGAAGGTAGAGCTTCCGAACTACGACACGAGCGCGGGGGATATATTAAACTGGATGGGGCACGGCTTATCGTATGGCCAGATACTGGTGAACGGCAGGCGGCTTCAAGACATTATAAATGAACAGGCTGATTTA
>JAITHM010000100.1 GCA_031279965.1 Spirochaetaceae bacterium | reverse complement strand
CCTACAATTCAGCATCTTTTCAAAAGAGAACAACAAGAGCTGTTGATGCGGGTTTTATTAAATTGATTTTTAACTGTAGCGGGTTAAACTATGTTTCGTCTACAGGAATTGGATCGTTTACTACCTTCCTTAAAATGGTCAAATCAGCAGGCGGCGATCTTGTTCTTTTTGATGTACAACCCAAAGTTTTTGAAGTTTTCCAGCTTTTAGGCTTTTCTCAATTCTTCAATATTCGGGATAATATGGAAGATGCAGTGAGCTTTTTTGAAGGCAAAGCAAAGATGCCCTACAGTGCATCTTTCCCGCGGATTTTTGACTGCCCTATTTGTGGCAAAAAATTAAAAGCTACCAAAGCTGGACGGTTTCGCTGTTCCGAATGTAAGACAATACTTGCAGTTGACGAAAACGGACAAGTTTTTCTAGGTTAAACCTATGGGTATTTTTTCACGATTACGGACGCTTATTGCGTCCAATATTAATCACATGATCAGCAAGGCAGAAAAGCCTGAAAAAATGCTCAATCAGCTTTTGAGTGATTTGAACGAAAAGCTTGTTGAGTCAAAAAAAGCCGTCGCCGTTGCTATTGCCGACGAGAAAAAACTCGAGCGGGACACGTTAAATCAGAAGAATCAGATTGAAGATTGGCAGCGCAAGGCGGAACTTGCCGTTCGTGCCGGTGATGACGAGCTTGCCAAAGAGGCGTTACTTAGAAAGCAGGAATATGATAATTACTACCTTGAATACGACAAACAATGGAAGCTCCAGAAAGAAGCCGTTGAAAAACTTAAAGTGTCGTTGCGCGAACTTCAAACCCGTATTGACGATGCCCAGCGCAAGAAAAATGTACTTATTGCCCGTGCCAAGCGGGCTGAGGCCCAGCAGAAAATTCAGGATACCATTTCCGGTATTGATGGCGGGCAGGCATCTTTTGAAACCTTCGACCGCATGGCGGCAAAAGTTGATCAAATGGAAGCAGAAGCTGATGCCGCCAAAGAAATTGCCGATCTCAGTGCCGATACTAATTTAGAAAAGAAATTTGCCGCTCTTGAAAAGAGCACAAGCTCGGCAGATGTAATGCTTGCCGATCTTAAAGCAAAAATGGGCGCACTTCCCGATAAATCAAGTTCATAATCAGTACGCACGAACCAGCGCGTTCATTTTGAATTGCGGGACAAGGCTTCTCTTACCAGTTGATTTTTTCGCGTATGTTTGGTTGAATGGCGGTACAATGAGTTATTCAAATCCGGCAAATTTAGCTGTGCTTGCATGTCCCGGCGGGGCGGCCTTTGCCGATCAGGTTATTTTTCATTTAAAAAACCAATACCGGCGAATGTTTGACAAAACTGTCGCCGAAATGTCCAAACGCTATGCATTAAGCGACCAAGAAGTAGTAAGACAAATCAATTTCATCAACGAAATAAGCTCTACAGGTAACACACGACCTAATCAGGACTGTAAATTACACACACCGCGCTTCAAAGTAGAGGCACGCTGGACAATCTTTCCCAACGGAGAGCTTAAAGCTGAAATTCTTGAATCAATTCGTGGAAAAGATCTTTATATTATTCAGGATGTTGAAAATCATTATCCTGTTTCATTTAACGATGGCTCATTAAACAAAGCACTCACGATAAACGATCATCTTATGATGATATTTGTAACGGCAGATGCTGCAAAGCTTGCCGCGGCGGAGCGAGTCACGCTGGTATTGCCAGTCTACCCCTATTCCCGGCAGCACAAAAAAAAGGGGCGGGAAGGCTTAACGGCAAGCCGCATTGGAGTGATGCTTGAATCTCTTGGAGTTGATCGTGTAATTACCTTGGATATTCATTCACGGGAAATCGGTAATAGTTTTTGTCAGATGCGGCTTGAAAATCTTCATGCAAGCTATCAAATTATACAGCAGCTTTCGGGCATTTTCCCCATGGGAAACGATGATTTTGTTGTCGTTGCTCCAGATACCGGCGCTGTAGACAGGAATAAATTTTACGCGACCTCGCTTAAAAAACCGCTTGCTTTACTCTACAAAGAGCGTGATTATTCGCGGGTTACAAAAGATGCGATGGAATCCAATATTTCTGAAATCAAACTTCTTGGCAATGTTGATGGGAAAACGGTTTTTATGGCGGACGATATGATTGGAACCGGCGGAACGCTGCTTAAAGCAATGAAATTTCTGAAAGAAAAAGGCGCCCGGCAGGTTATCTGTGCCGTCAGCCTGCCGATTTTTTCAGGCGAGGCGATTTCTTTTTTCGATGCGGCCTACAAAGAAGGGCTTTTTTTCCGTATTATTGGAACCAACGCCGTGTATCATGAAGAATTACTCAAACGTGAATGGTTTGTCAGCGTAAATATTACAAAATTATTTGCGCAGACAATTTCACGCCTTCATCAAGGATTATCGCTGAGTTCAATTCTTGATAACCGCGACAAAATTATAAAATCGCTGCTTGCTAAAGAGACGGCAGCCCGATGACAGGTAAAGTATGAAAAAGCTTCTTTTTAATTTTATTGATGGATGCCGGGAGCTTGCTATTGAGCTTGAACGGTCATTAACCCGAATACCCGCCATTGCGCCTGATTCAGGTGGTGATGGCGAACTTAAAAAGTGTGAATTTCTTGAACACTATTTACGCGAACAAGGTGTTACAAACCTTGAGCGTATTGATATAACTGACGGCAGAGTTGCTGCCGGCATACGTCCCAATCTTATTGCATCGATACCTGGAATGGATGATACACTGCCACGCCTTTGGATTATCAGCCATTTGGATGTTGTGCCGCCGGGAGAGGCCAAACTTTGGCACAGCAACCCGTGGGAACTTGTTGAAAAGAACGGAAAAATTTACGGACGAGGCGTGGAGGATAATCAACAGGGCCTTACGTCAGCAGTGCTCTCCGCACTTGCACTTATTAAAAACAAGATAACACCGCGCCGGACGATAAAATTGCTTTTCGCCGCCGATGAAGAATGTGCAAGTAATTATGGCATTGCTGCGCTGCTGAAGCGTGATGACGAGCTTATTGCCACTGGTAAAGCCCCGCTTTTCCGGATGACTGACATGGCGGTAATACCTGACGGCGGCGATTCGAAGGGAGAAACGATAGAAGTTGCTGAAAAGCATTTGCTCTGGATTAAATTTACAACGCATGGCAAACAAACCCATGGTTCCCGGCCTGATGAAGGGGTTAACGCTTTTATTGGTGGTTGCGATCTTGCACTCAGTCTGCGCCATGAACTGTCGACACGCTTTGACAGACGCGATCCGCTTTTCGAACCGCCTTGCTCGACGTTTGAGCCGACCAAAAAAGAAGCCAATGTTCCCAACACCAATACAATACCAGGTGAAGATGTCTTTTCAATGGACATACGAATACTTCCCTGCTATACAGTTAACGAAGTTCTCTCCGAGGTTGAACGCGTTATTGACCGTGTTCAAACAACATGGCGCGTACACATCACCTACAATATTGAACAAAGTGTGGAATCAAAGCCTACTGCGGCGGATGCCCCCATTGTCACGATGCTTACCAGTGCAATAAATGATGTTTTTGGCAGAGCCGCGCGGCCCATCGGTATAGGCGGCGGAACTGTTGGTGCATTTTTGCGGAACAGAGGCATTGATGCTGCCGTCTGGTCAAAACTTGATGATACAGCGCACAATCCAAATGAGTACGCTATTGTCGATAATATTTTGGATGATGCAAAAGTGATGGCGCTGCTTGCTGTCGCATAGCTTATGTAAATTGGAAGGATTGCAATGCATAATAATCGTGTTGAAAAAATGATTCGAACCACTACAGTAATTGCTGTGCGGCGAAATGATCAGGTTGCCATGGCGGGAGACGGGCAGGTAACGCTTGGTGAAACAATCATGAAAAGTAACGCACGTAAAGTGCGGCGGCTCTCTGACGGCAAAGTTTTGTGCGGTTTTGCTGGAGCAACTGCAGATGCCTTCACTCTTTTTGACCGGTTTGAAGCAAAATTAAAGGAATATTCCAGCGATCTTGCACGGGCGGCAGTAGAGCTTGCAAAAGAATGGCGTACTGACCGGATGCTTCGCAAGCTTGAAGCGATGCTCCTTACCGCAGATAAAAAAAAGACGTTGCTTATTTCAGGAACCGGTGATGTTATTGAACCGGCAGAAGATGTTCTTGCCATAGGCAGCGGCGGAACCTATGCCTACGCAGCAGCGCTTGCCTATCTGGAAGGAAGCGCATACAGCGCTGCTGAAATTGCCGAAAAAAGCCTAAAAATTGCGGGAAGTATTTGTATTTACACAAATCAGCACATCACTCTTGAAGAGTTAACCTGAAATCATCAATTCTATGGTATATGAAATTGAATTAAAGGCATGGGCTACAGATCACGAGACGCTGCGGCAGGCGTTACTTAAACATGCACAGTTTGAATGTGAGTACGTTAAAGAAGACACCTACTATCTGCCTGGCCCGAAGGCGGGCGGGAATGTGCCTGCATCCGGTGTGCGCCTTCGCCGCGAAACGGTACGGTATTCCGATGGAGATGCCGCCACAATGCTGCTAACCTATAAATCCAAAGAACGGCGCGAAGAAATCGAAATAAACAGCGAGCATGAGTACGCGATAACCGGTGACGAAAATATACCCGTTATTGAAGCTCTTTTTATGCTGATGGGACTTGAACGCGCCTATACAAAGACAAAGCGTGGTTTTGCATTTCGTCATGGAGACATTACCGCGGAACTTTCGCTGGTTGAAGGGCTTGGCTGGTTTATCGAGCTTGAGATCCTGCGTGATAATGATGCCGCAGCAACGCTGGAAGCCGCCCGCGCAAGCCTTAAAACGCTGCTTCATACTCTTGGAATAGCTGAAGAAAATATCGAAACACGTTACTACAGCGAGTTATTGAATACGATTCGGGCGGCAAAAACAACAAAAAAGGACGGATAAGACCGCAAAAATGAAGTTTGCCATACTAGGTGGAAGTTTTAATCCGGTGCATAAAGGGCATCTTAAACTTGCCGCCTCGGTATATGAGCTGGGATATGACCGTGTAATTCTTATTCCCGCCTATCAAAGCCCGCTCAAGCCGTCTGGACAGGCAGAATCAGCAAAAGAACGTGCCGAAATGCTGCTTGCAGCGATAGGCGGCGACCGGCGTTTTACCGTTGATCTTTGCGAGATACACCGCGCGGGTATTTCTTACACGGTAGACACACTCCGTGATATTACCGTGCGCTATACGCCGGAAGGAAAAACCGGACTTGTGCTGGGGGATGATCTTGTCCGCGGATTTTCGACATGGCAGGGCGCTGATGAAATCGCACAAAAAGCCGAGATACTTATCGCACGGCGCACGGGCGCATCGCCTGTCTTCCCATTCCCGCACCGGGAAATGGATAACGATATTTACGAACTTTCTTCCGCCCAGATCCGCGCAGCAATTGCCGAAGGAGCTGCATGGCGTAACTTTGTCCCGCTCCGTGTAGGCACACTTATTGCCCGTAACGGCATGTATGGATGTGCACCAGAGCCGGAAAATCATGAACCAGAAAAGCCTTCTTTTACCAAAGGCAGCGATGGGCAGATCGAAGCACTGGAGACCTTTGTCCGTGAAAAATTATCTCTGTTCCGCTTTGTTCATTCGCGCAATGTAGCACTGCATTGTGCTGATCTTGCCGTGCGGTTTGGACTGGATACTGATACTGCATACCGTGCGGGATTACTCCATGATATATGCAAAGATCTTGATGATGTGGCGATGATAACATGGGCGCAACAGGATGGCGAACCTTTTACCCAGACAGAACAGGCAAAACCAGCACTGCTTCACGGCCGGGCGGGAGCTGAATATATCAAATGGGAGCTGAATATACATGACACAACGATTCTTGAGGCAGTACGCTGCCATACGACAGGATATCCTGGCATGGGGGCGCTTGCACAAATCGTCTACATTGCCGATAAAATCGAAGCTGGCCGTATGACGGTAGATCCCGCGCTCAGGCTTTGCGCCTTTGGTCCCAATCCCATATTCAATCTTGAAGAGCTTTATCACACAGTGCACACCGCTACACATATATGGCTGCAAGAACGCGGCATAATCTAAGTTATCTGTGCTTTATGCCAAGTATGGTAAGATCATCATATTGTTCATCTTCCCTGACATTAAGATAGTAAAGATACGCTGGATTTTCGGAATATTCGGCTGTTTCGCCGCAGTAGATACTGTATTCAACAAAATGCCGGCGCAGGAAAGAATCAACTTTTTTATCAACAAGTATTTTTCTGCCCGAATGGTCGCTGTCATTCTTCCACATACGAAAAATTTTTTCGACTGACACCATTGCCATAATAAGATCTTCGACAGTACCTTCACATTCAGTAAAATCAAAATGATAGGTAATGTTGCCCCGCGGATTATGATATTTAAAAAGTTCATAGCGTTCATGCCGCATAACTGCATTGATAATTGCTTCAACACGGTCTGCGCCGAGCTCTTCGTTGTCCTGTCCTACAACATGGTTGCCATGAGGGGTATCCTGCGGAGCGCCGTCATGTTCGCAGATTATTTCAGCAAAATTTCTGTTTCTGAATTTACGTTTTGCTTCCTCGATACCGTCAGTATACAGCAAAAGTATATCGCCATGATCCAGCGTGAACGAGTGAATTTGATAGCCACCTTTTAACATGACAAGATCGTTGGGCAGAACTCCTGCCGCCGGTGTCTGCGGCAGCGTTATACTTCGTAATTTCTGTTCAGAAGCATCAAAATACCGGATAAGATTATCACCGGCGTTGCAAAACCGTACAACTCCTGTTTCAGAATCAAAGATACACAGCGAAAATGCGGCGAATCTCC